>DAITPX010000027.1:0-6121 GCA_036833365.1 Clostridia bacterium
ATAGCGCTTCATTTTAACACGTGATAAAAATGACAGTAGCAAAGGACCTCACCTTCGCTCCCAAGACAAAAACTTTCGGCAATCTTTGCCTTTCGGCGGCAAGCATAATCCTTTGCGTTTCATTTAAGCGAAGTCCGAACTTCTTTTCGCAAAATACTTTGCTTCCCGCTACCTCTAAATATTCAGTTTTTCACCGGTATTTATTATACCAAACCGCTTTGGTTTTGTCAATAGCCCTCTTAGAGCTTGCTCAAAATTTCGTCGTCAAGCCCCAGCGCGAAACACACCGCGACGGCTTCTTTCGGCGCTCCGCTTTCAAGGGGCACTTCCCTGAGCCCGTAATTCATTCTTTTGGCAAGATAATTTATGTTTTCGTCGACATTTTTAGAAGGCACGTAGTCTTTGTCAAGGTTGCGGAGGCCCATCACCTGATAATGCCGGTTTGCTTTTTTGGAGACGTCGTCGTAGTGCGTGGTCATTACCGTGATTGAGCTTTTGGCGTTGAGCGCCTCGACCACGGCGCAGAAAATCGCCTGCCCCTCGGTTACGTTGGTGCCCTTTGCAAATTCGTCGATTACGATAAGCCCGAAGCCTTTTTTAGCTTTTTGGTAGGTTTCGTTGAGCTTGACGATTTCGCCTCCGAAAGCCGACAAGCCCTTATCCGCGCGTTCGGCGTCCGCCGACATATAGCAAAAATCAAACAGAGGCGCGGCCAGGCTTTCGGCAAACACGAAAAACCCCATCTGCGCCAGCAGCAGGTTGAGCGCGAGCGTTTTCAGCGCTACGCTTTTGCCGCCCATATTGGCGCCCGTTATTATCGTTACGCCGCCCGGGGCGGTCAAGGTCAGCGGGGTAAAGCTTTCGCCGCGCTTACTGAGCGCGTCGGCCAAAAACGGGTTGAACATGTTTTTGACCGCGATTTTTTTTTCGTCCGCTATAACGGGCTTTGTCCCGCCCGTTTTTTTCGCCAGCTCCGCCTTTGCGATAATGATATCCAGCCGCGCGATTTGCTCGGCGTTGTGCTCCATTTTCTCTTTAAAGGGCACGAGCGCCTTTGACAGGGCGGTTCTGACCGCAAGCTCCTCGGCTTCCTCCAGCCTCGCGGTTTCGGTGTGCCGCGAAACAAGCGTTTGGGCGGCGTGCTTGGGCGTCACCGAAATCTGCCGCTCCAGCTCGGACTTTTGCGCGCGCAGCTCCCTGAGCCGCGCCGAACAGGCGTCGGATATATAAAAGGAAGCTATCCGCGTTTTGTCGGGGTCGACAATATCGAGAGCCTCCGCCGTATCGAAAAACTCTATCCCCCCGAGCATCAGGCTTTTGTCAAGCGAGTCGAAAATATTTTTTATTTTTTCGCACCGCAGCAAAAAGCACTTGATTTCAAAGAGCTCCACGTCGTCCAAAACCTCCGACGCGGTTTTTCTTATCGATTTTATTATATTGTTAGTCATCGACATTGTGTGAGTAAGCTCGGCAAACTTATCGCTTTGCCCGTTCAGCCCATGCAAAATCTTTTCGACGTTATTCAGTTCCGTTTCCAGCTCGCTTTTTTGCGCGGGCAGGAAAAACGGAAGCTTTTTCGCCTTTTCCTTGCCGAAGGCCGACACGGGGACGAGCCCCGACAAAACGTAGGACAGCCCGATGGAGTTTTTTTGTTCGTAGGTAAGATTGTTCATAAATCCCTCTTGACGTCGTAAACGGGAATATCGATTTGTTTTTGCACCGCGTTTTTCAGTTCCTCGGCGTCGAACGCGTAGCCGTAGGCCGACACTGGGTTGACTGTCACAGCGGTTAGGTTCACGTCGTTTTTGACCGTAAGCCGCGCGCCCTTGGCAATCAATTGATTGTAAACCTTTTCGCGTAAAAAAATCCTGCTCCCGTCAAATGCGGCAAATTCCGTTCCCTCTAAGTCGGTGTTTTTTGCTATAAGCGGCTTTAATGCGGCGTCGGTCAGTCCGCCCGAAAAATACACGGCGTCCGCCTTTTTGCCCGCGGATATTTCGACGAGTTCGTTGTCGGTATGCACAAATTCGCCGTTCACAAGCATAATATATTTCTTGCTTGGTTCTGGAAAGACGGTTTGGCATATCGGCAGCGTAAGCGTTTTTACCGCGAACGCCGTTGCCGCCGCCACCTCGTCAAGGTCGGGCGAAAGCGACGCTCCGGTGCTCAAAACCGTCGCTTCGCTCACGGCCGCGGAAGAAAGCGAGCGCCGGGACACCGCGCCGTCAATAAGCATTTTGTCCGCGCCGTGTTTTTTAAACAGCTCCGAAATTTCCTTAAGCTGCCCGGTGATGGAAGGGCCGGCGATTTGGATGAACCCGCGGCTCAGCGCGCGGAAAACTATCACCTCGCCCAAAGGGGTGTTTATCCCCGTGGCAGCCAGTATTTCGTTTGTCGTCGTGCCGAAATTCAAAAGCCGCTTCGCCGTTGCAACGAGTGTTCCCTTGGGTGCGAAAATTTCGGGCTTAGGCGTAATCGTTACCACGTCGGTGGATTCGCCGTCGCGTCCTACCGAGGTCAGCCCCAACGTAAGCCCCCGCGCTGAAAATTCCTCGACCAGCTTGTTTAAAACCGTCGTTTTTCCCGCGTTTTTGCACATTCCTATGATTGAAATTGAATAGTATTTACTTAACAAGCCGCTTAAATTCATACGGAAAAATTCCTCGTCTAAACTATATAATTATTTGCACCGCTTGTCAAGGGCGGCGCAAAACGGTATAAAAAAAACATAATGGCTTAGAATTTTAAGGAAACAACGTTGACACGGCAGCCGGCAAAAGTTATAATCATAAAATAGAGGTAAAAGAATGAGCAAAAACGACCGTTCGGACGACATTCTCATTGTAGTGGAAGCCGAAAAAAAATCCGACCCCAAGCCCGACGCTCCCGCCGGGCAAACATGTCCGCCCGAACCGCCGAAAGTCAAGCCGCAAAGCAGAAAGCGCATAATACTGCGGACGGTGTTTCTGGTTATCATTTCGGCTGTCAGTATCGGCATTATGCTTGTGCTTTCCGAAAAACTGAGCGCGGAGTCCTCAAAGACGCTCGGCGAAATATTCGGAGACATGAACGTCTCCTATTTCGTTTTGGCGATAGGTATTTGGGGACTGATGATGCTGCTGGACGCCACCAAATTTTTTCTCGTCGGCAGGGTCGCGGTGGGTAGGGCAAGCGTTCTGACCAGCTTCAAGGTGGCTTTTCTGGGCAAATACTACGACAATATAGTCCCCTTCAGCGCCGGCGAGCCCTTCCAGATAGTTTATCTTAACAAAAAGGGCTATTCCGGCGGCCAGTCCAGCGCAATAGTGCTAATCAAATTTTTCGTACAGATGTTCGCGTGGCTGCTTGTCAGCGCGTCGCTAATGATATTTTGCAGGGGCGCGCTTGACGAGCTGGGCGGGGGGCTGGCCACAACGCTCAAGGTCGGCGCGTGGATAGGCTTCGCATTTACGGCGACTCCGCCTATGACGATATTGATGTTCATCTTTTTCCCGAAAATCGCTTACAAGCTGATAAGCGGCGTGGCGTGGCTTGCCCACAAACTCAAAATAATCAAAGACAAAGAAAAGCTCATTAACCGCGCCACAAAGATAACCAACGACTTTATGTGCTGTTTATCGATTATATCCAAACGCCCGCTGTATTTTGCGCTACTGATACTGATTTGCTTTATCGAGCCGATAGTGACGCTGAGCTTCCCTTATTTTTTGGTAGTGTCCTTCGCGCACGTCACGCCAAGCTTCGCTACTCTTTTGCAGGTCATGGCGCTCAATATTTTCGCGATGTACTCCGTGGTCATTACGCCCACCCCCGGCAACAGCGGCTTTATCGAAACGACGTTTACGCTCGCCTTTTCGGGCATAGCGTCCAGCGTATTGTTCGGCGTAACCTTCACGTGGCGTTTTTTCACCTACTATTTTTATATTCTTGTAGGTTTGGGCATAAGCATTTTCGAAATAGTGAGAAATATAATACGCGTCAAGAGGCAAAGAAAACACGAGGAGAAATTATGAAAGGGATAATTCTTGCGGGCGGCACGGGTTCGAGGCTTTTTCCCTCGACGCTCGCCTGCTCCAAGCAAATGCTTGCGGTTTACGACAAGCCGATGATTTACTACCCGCTGTCGATTCTGATGCTGGCGGGGATACGCGAAATTTTGGTTATTTCCACGCCCCGCGACCTGCCGGGCTTTCGCGGGCTTTTGGGCGACGGAAAACACCTGGGGCTTAATATTTCCTACAAGGAGCAGCCCAAGCCCCGCGGCCTTGCCGAGGCGTTTATTATCGGCGAGGAGTTTATCGGCGGCGACAGCGTTTCGCTGATTTTGGGCGACAACCTTTTTTACGGAAACTCTCTTTCCGCGGCTGTCCAGCGCGCGGCCGCTTTGACGGAGGGTGCGGTTTTGTTTCTTTACCATGTGGACAATCCCGGCGACTACGGCGTAGCTACGATAGGCGACAACGGGGAGGTCACCGAAATAGAGGAAAAGCCCCTTCGCCCGAAATCCAATTACGCGGTGACGGGCTTGTATTTTTACGACAACGATGTCGTCGATATAGCGAAAAAGGTCACGCCCTCGGGCCGCGGCGAACTTGAAATAACCGCCGTCAACAACGAATACATAAAAAGGGGCAAGGCCAAGGCGGAATTTTTGAGGCGCGGCAACGCATGGCTGGATACCGGCACGCACAAAACAATGCTCGAGGCCTCTACCTTCATACAGGCGATACAGTCCCGTCAGGGGCTTTACATAGCCTGTATAGAGGAAATAGCCTACAGGCAAAGCTTTATCGACAAGGCTCAGCTTACGGCGCTGGGCGAAAAAATGAGCGGCAGCGATTACGGAAAATATATTCTCAAGCTGGCGCGTAACGAATTATGAAAATACTTATAGTCGGAAGCAAAGGCCAGCTCGGCCGTGAATTGGCCGAAATTCTGGAAACGGGCAAAGCGGATATCGGGCCGGTCGACGTGCGATACACGGGGGCCGAGGTTTTGGCCGCCGACGTCGACACGCTGGACATCACCGACGCGCCGGCGCTGGACGTTTTTATTTCGCGGCATAAACCCGACGTTATTTTCAACTGCTCGGCGTACACAAATGTCGATAAAGCCGAAGAGGAAGAGGAGTCAGCCTTCAAAATCAACGCGGAGGGCTGCCTGAACCTTGCGCTTTCCGCGGCGAAAAGCGGCTCAAAGCTGCTTTCGGTTTCCACCGACTACGTTTTCGACGGAACGGCGGACAAGCCCTACGCCGAAAGCGACCTGCCAAACCCCCAAAACGTCTACGGAAAAAGCAAGCTTTTGGGCGAGCGCAATATCGCGGAACACATGGAAAAATATTTCATTGTGCGAACCGCGTGGCTCTACGGCATGAGCGGCAAAAATTTCGTCCGCACAATGCTCAGGCTGGGCGCCGAGCGCGACGTTATAACCGTAGTGGGCGACCAGTTCGGCAGCCCGACAAACGCCAACGACTTGGCGTTTCATATGCTGTCCGTCGCCCTGACCGAAAATTACGGCGTCTATCACTGCACGGGCAACGGCGTGTGCAGCTGGTACGATTTCGCAAAAAGGATTATCGAAAAATCTGGGCTTAGGGCTAAGGTCGTAGAATGCACAAGCGCCGAATACCCGTCCAAAGTCAAGCGCCCGCCCTATTCCGCGCTCGAAAATAAACGCCTTAGTGAAACCGTGGGCGACAAAATGCGGGATTGGAAGGACGCGATAGACTGTTTTTTGGCGAAAATAAAAGCAAAGGAGAGCGGGGCGGAATGAAAACCTTTTTGGTTACCGGCGGCTGCGGCTTTATCGGCAGCAATTTTATCAAATATATGCTCGTGCGCGGCAACGCGCATATCGTCAACCTCGACGCCTTGACCTACGCGGGCAATTTGGGGAACTTAAAAGAATTTCAAAACGACGAACGGCTTACTTTTGTCAAGGGGGATATCCGCGACAAAACCGCCGTAGCGGAAATTTTTAAAAAATACGACGTCGATTACGTGGTAAATTTCGCCGCCGAAAGCCACGTGGACAGGAGTCTTTCCGAGCCCGGTTTGTTTTGCCAAACCAACGTCGACGGCACTTTTTTCATGTTCTGTTCGCAGAAGCGGCCGTT
>DAITPX010000027.1:6170-11533 GCA_036833365.1 Clostridia bacterium
CGGCGATAAATTTAAGGACGGAAAAAGGTTTTTGCAGGTTTCCACCGACGAAGTATACGGCAGTCTTGGCAGGGAAGGCTATTTTTCCGAAAATTCGCCCCTCGACCCCCGCAGCCCCTATTCGGCCAGCAAAACCTCTGCGGACCTGTTCGTCAAGGCCTATTTCGACACCTACGGCATGCCTTGCCTTATCACCCGTTGTTCCAACAACTACGGGCCCTACCAGTTTCCCGAAAAGCTGATCCCCCTCGTTTTCAACAACGTGTGCAATCTAAAGCCCGTGCCCGTTTACGGCGACGGGCTCCAGATCCGCGACTGGCTGTATGTGCTTGATCACTGCAAGGCGATTGATTTGGCGCTGACCAAGGGCGAGGCGGGGCAGGTTTACAATATAGGCGGGCACAACGAAAAAACCAACCTCGAAATCGTGCGCGCGATTATCGCATACGTGAGAAAAAACATAAATCCCAAAGCCGACGAAAGCCTGATAACCCATGTCGCCGACCGTCCGGGGCACGACCGCCGCTACGCCATCGATCCGGCAAAAATCCGCCGCGAGCTGGGCTGGTCGCCCGAAACGCCCTTTGAAAAAGGCATCGTCATGACTCTCGACTGGTACAAAAACAACTCCGCATGGCTGAAAAGCGTCACCGGCGGCGATTACAAAAACTATTACGAAAAAATGTATTTAAACAGGTAAAACGAAGAAATGGCTAAATTTATTTTAACGGAAACGGAGATAGAGGGCGTTTTTGTCGTCGCTCCGACGGTATTCGGCGACGAACGCGGCTTTTTCATGGAAACCTACAACAAAAATGAGTTTTCCGCTTTGGGCATAACCTGCGAATTTGTGCAGGACAACCATTCCCTGTCGCAAAAAAACGTGCTGCGCGGTCTTCATTTCCAAACGGTGCGGCCGCAGGACAAGCTTGTCCGCGTAGTCAGGGGTGAGGTTTACGACGTCGCCGTAGACCTGAGAAAAGGCAGCAAGACCTATGGAAAATGGACCGGTGTGGTCTTGAGCGGTGAAAATAAAAAGCAATTTTTTGTGCCCAAGGGCTGCGCACACGGTTTCGCCGTTTTGAGCGGCACCGCCGAATTCGTCTATAAATGCTCGAACTTTTATGCTCCCGAGGGAGAGGGCGGCGTCATCTGGAACGATCCCGACCTTGCCGTCGACTGGGGCAGGCACATAGACACGTCCAAGGTTATATTATCGGAAAAAGACAAAAAGCTTCCGTCCTTTGCCGAATTGAGGCAGCGCTTATGAAAGTGGGCGTACTGCTTTCGACCTACAACGGCGAAAAATTTTTGGACGAGCAAATCCAAAGCGTGCTCGCGCAGAAAGGTGTCGAAATAGAGTTTTTTGCGCGCGACGACGGCTCCAAAGACAACACAGTCGAAATTTTGGAAAAATACGCTAAAAACGGCCAACTGAAATACGTTGCGGGCGAAAACCTCGGCTTTGCCGGGAGTTTTTTCTGGCTTGTCCAAAACGCGCCCAAGTGCGATTTTTACGCCTTTTGCGACCAGGACGACGTTTGGCGCGAAAACAAGCTTTCTTCAGCCGTGGAGACGCTATCGGGCTTGGATGAAAGCAAACCCGATCTGTACTATTCGGCTCTGCGCGTCGTAAACGAAAACTTAGTCGAAACTTTTTCTTCTACCCACGAAGGCTTTACGCCGCCTTCCGCCGACGCGGTTTTCCCTGCCAGCCTGATGCAAAACTGGGTGTACGGCTGCACGATGGTATTTAACGAAGCGCTGCGCCGCGCCTATGCCGAATATGACCGGCCGCTCTATTGCCACGACTGGACTATGTACCAGATAGCGGCGGGCCTGGGCAGCGTGGTATTCGACCCCGTCCCAAAAATCGACTACCGCCAGCACGGCAAAAACGTCTACGGTTTTTTCCGCTCGGGGCTTAGGGGGCTTATAAAAAGCCTCGCGCTGTTTTTTCAAAAGGAATCCAAAAACCTGCGCCTGAACGAAGCGCTTAAGTTCAAAGCCGCGTACTACGACAGGCTGAGCGAACGCGACAAACTTTTTCTGGATAAGCTGACCGGCTACAAGCGCAGCCGCAAGGACAAAAAAATCTTCAAAAAGGAAAAAGCATTCCGCGCTAAGGGAATCGTCGGTTTTTACCACAGAATGCTGTTGTTTTTCGGCAAATTATAATTTATGCAATGAAAAAATAAAACAATAAAAAAACCCCCGTATTAAATTTAAGGGGGATTTTTTTATTTACTATTAATATTTAAGACAGCAAAATTATGTAAGCCTATTTTTCGCAGCCGCCCGACAGCGAATTGAATATCAGGTCGGCGATTTGTTTGCCGCCGTTTTTGTTTTTGTCGAAAGACATAGTGTTGGCTGCGTACCGTTCGAGCAGATTCGGGTTGGCGGCAAACTGCTCTATGCGCTTTTTGCAATCCGCCTTGTCCTGGATTATCTCGCCGCAGCCGAAATATTCCACAAACAATTTTTTTGTAAATTCCTCCACGGGCGTCGCCCAGTAGTTGACGATAATGGGCGTGTGCATAAACACGCTGTCCAAAATTGCGTTTGGCCCCGCCTTGGTCACAAACACGTCGGCGGCGCGGTAAAGCTCGCAAATGTCGTTTGTGAAGCCGAAAAGGTGAAAATCTATGTTGGGCGGGATTTTGCCGTTTTCCGCCATTTTTTCAAAATATTTTTGCACGCTCTCGTTTTTTCCCGCCACCGCTATGACAGACAAAGGAATTTTGGTTTTTATCAGCTCCAGCGTAAACGATTTCATATACGCCGAGGCATAGGCCCCGTCGGCGAGCACGACGGTGAAATTATCGGGTTTTATCCCGTATTTTTTGCGGTAATCGGCTTTGGTTCCGTTGGTTTCCAAAACGCAGTTGCGCGCGAGGAAGCCTACCTCGAAAACCTTGTCGCGGTCGTAGTTGCGCAGCTTTACGGCCTCCTCGACCGCGTAGCGGTTGTTGGCGATAAACATGTCCGTCCTGTTGTCCCACCAGCCGTGCACGTTGTTGTCGGGGTTGTAGATAACGGTTTTCAGTTTTGCCCCGGGGTTTTCGGCGCGCAGCTCCTCGGCGAAATGCGCGGGCAGAAAGTGGGTGTTGACGATTGCGTCGACTCTGAGGTCGGAAATAAGCTCCATCGATTTTTTACGTACCCCCGGCGCGGTGCTCATATAAAACGCGCGCAGCTGTTTTTGCGTGTCGGCGCTCATCGACATCATCTGAAACAAAAAATTTCCCCAGGTCTTTACCCTGCCCGCCATTTTAACGTGGGTTATCAGGGATTTTTCCATAGAAATCATCGATTGATCTCCCGTGCACTTAAAAAAGTCCACGTCGATAATGTCCGCCTTGTCGCCGTAATATTTTTTCAAAGCGTCGGAAACGGCCTTGGCGCTGGTTATGTGCCCCATGCCCGCTTCCACATAAGTAACCGCTATTCTCTTTTTATTCATTTCATTTTCCTTGTTCAAAGTATTAAACGGCACGAAACGCGGGGCAAGAATTTTGTCTTATTTAAAGCCGGTAAATTTAGGCTACAACGCTTTAGGTTTTAAAGCGCAAAAAAAGACAAAAGCTTTCCCTCCCGTCTTTCGTACAATTGACAGTATTATATCACAAAAAAAATCCGTGTCAAATTTTAACCTTAGGAATTAATCCAAGGCGGCTTTTTTGTCAAACGAATCATTTTTTAAAATTAATTACCCAGCTTTTGTCCGACGTATTCGTCCATATATTCTCTTATTACCCCGAACTGCATGGGGCCTATGTCGAGGAGCTGTTTGTGAAATTCGATGAGGTCGAATTTGTTGCCCAGCCTCGATTTTACGTCCCCCAGAATGTCGGTGATTTCGAGGTACCCGACAAAATACTTAAGCGGCGTCGCCGGCGAGGAAACCACCATTTTTATCAATTCGTCCGCCATTTCGCCGTTGAAATAATTTTTCTCCATACATTGCGCCACTTTGCTGCGCCCCCAGCCCTCGAAATTAACCCCGACGTCCACGCGGCTGTAAAGCGCCAGCCATTGCAGATGGAAGAGCTTGCCCAGCTTGTCAAACTCCTTGTCGTATTTTCCAAAGTCGAACATATCGTACGACAGGTTTTCGGTATAAGTCGCCCAGCCCTCGGTGTAGCCGTCGAAGGTGATGAGGTTTCTTATCGGGTGGTGCTCGGTGCCGTTGAAGTAAGCCATCTGGTAAAGGTGCCCGGGGTAGCCTTCGTGCGCGAGAGTGGGATAAAGGCTTGATATATCCACCGAGCCAAGGTTGACGTAAATAACGTTGTCTAGATAATCGTCGATAGGCGGAATCATAAAAAACGCGGGCGACAGCGATTCCTCCAAGGATTCTTCCACAAATTTTACCGAGTAGGCGTTTTCCGGCAGCGGCGGCACAATCTCCAGCATTTCCTCCTGAAGCCCCTCGAGCATGTTTAAGCAGATTCCGCGCAAAACCGTTTCCGCCTCGGTGCGCGGCATGTCGTCCAGCCCGCTTACGTCGTAGCCGTAATCCAACCCGTCGTAATATTCCAGGTAAGCGTCGGGGCTGCCCGTTACGGCGCGGTAAAGCTCTCTCGAATATTCAGTCAGCTTGCTTTCCAGCACGCCGGCAAGGTCAGACGCCGCGTAGTCCGAGCCGGTATAGTACGAAACCAAAAATTGATAATATTCCTTGCCTTTTTCAAAATGGCACAAGCCCAAATCGTTCAGCCCTTTTCCCTTGAATTTTTCGAGCCCGGCAATCATATTTTCATATGCGGGAACGATTTCATTTTGAAAAGCCTCTTTGTTTTGGCGCTTGTATTCCGCCGTTTTCGCGGCGGATAGGCCCAGCGCGCCCACGCGTTTGTCGAAGGTCGAAATCAGGTAGTTTTCGTCGGTTTCCTCGAGGAAGCTCCGGCATTGCGCTATCGCCTCGTCGAGCGCCGCATCCGAAAGCCCCAGCCCCATTTCGGCCCGCGCCTTTTCGTGCTCGAGGGCCTGCTCGAAAAGCGCCGGAAACTGCTTAAGCAAAGCAAGGTAGTCTGTCACGTCCTTTTCGGTATAGAAAGAATATTCCGCGAAATTAATCGGCATGTTCGAGGGCAGCCCGCTTATGCTGTCGAGGTAGGTGCCGTAGTAGTCCAGCCCCTCCGACGACAAATTCAGCTCAATATATTTGATAAGCATTTTGCGTATATAACGCTGCTCCTTAGTCAGCTTGCGCTCGTCGATTCGTTTAAGGTACTTCAAGGTTTCGCGCATCTCGGCGTAATTTTCCTCCGAGCCCTCCAAAGACAAATCGTATATTTTCGGCTCGGTTCCGCCGAGGCCGTATTTTTCAGGGTACCTCAGCGTATAATGCAGCGTAA
>DAITPX010000028.1:0-1020 GCA_036833365.1 Clostridia bacterium
GACGCTGCCCGTATGCAAGGAGCGCGGCATAGCTTATTCGACTTTTTCCGTCATCCACGTCAACAAACAGGGCAAAGGTTATTTGTTCGAGTTCGACAACCCCGAGGCGATTTATTATCACGAGGGCAAATGCGGCGATTTTGTGAGGGAGGAATACAACTACCACGACAAAATAGTTTACGTTACCGAGCTTAATTTGGTTGAAGGCGACGTAATAGTGCTTATGAGCGACGGCGTAATCCACGCGGGTATCGGCAAGGTGCTCAATTTCGGCTGGGTAAGAAAAGACGTGATGGATTATCTCGACAGGGTGATAAAGCCCGATATGAGCGCGCGCTGCGTAGCCTGCATGCTTGCGGGCACCTGTTACGGCCTCTACGTTGAGGAGCCAGGCGACGACACCACGGTCGCCGCGGTCAGGATAAGGCAGGTTTCGCCCGTAAGCCTTATGGTCGGGCCGCCGCTGGACAAAGCGCAGGACGACTTTTACGTCAAAAAGTTTTTGGCGGAGGAAGGCAGAAAAGTGGTGTGCGGGGGCACGACCTCTCAGATAGTGGCGCGTTACCTTCACAAGCAGGTTTTGTCTGACATGAGCTTTCCCGACAAGGATTTGCCGCCCGTAGGTTATATCGAGGGCATCGACCTTACGACGGAGGGCGTTTTGACGCTCAGGAAGCTGTTGCTTTTGAGCGAAAAATACCTCAGCGCAAGTGACCTTGGCAACAAATACTATATCCAAAAAGACGGCGCGTCCCTGCTAGCCGACACGCTTTTCGAGCAGGCGACACATATAACGTTTTATGTGGGGCAAAGCATCAACACGGCGCATCAGGGTTTGCCTATCGACATTACCATGAAAATGAAGCTGGTGGAAAGCATTACTCAAAATCTCAAAAAAATGGGCAAAACCGTTGCCATAAACTATATTTAGTCACGCCAATCTAAAAACGCGTTAAATAAGCGATAGCCGATGCAAAAGGCTTGAAAGGCAAGAAGGTAAGCAAAATGAAAAAATTCGAT
>DAITPX010000028.1:1030-11438 GCA_036833365.1 Clostridia bacterium
AAGGTGCAACTGATAAAGTACCAAGTGCTGCGCGAAGTGGCGCGCCATGCTTGGGACGACAGCCTGATAGACAACATCACCGAAATTCCAAAATACATAGTCCCCGGCAAAACCCCTACGATGCGCTGCTGTGTTTATAAGGAAAGGGCGATTTTGAGCGAGCGCGTCAAAATGGCTATGGGCGGCAGTAAAACCAATCCCAACATCATAGAAGTAATCGACATCGCCTGCGACGACTGCCCGTCGGGCGGGTTTGAAATAACAAACGCCTGCCGCGGCTGTTTGGCTCACAGGTGCGAGGAGGCGTGCAAGCGCGGCGCAATCACTTTCGACCACAACCAGAAAGCGCATATCGACAAATCCAAATGCGTGGAATGCGGCATGTGCGCAAAAGTCTGCCCCTATTCGGCTATTATCAACCTGAGGCGCCCCTGTGAAAATTCCTGCAAGGTAAAAGCCATTTCGGTAGGCGAAAACAAGGCGGCAAAAATAGACAATTCCAAATGCGTGGAGTGCGGCGCATGCGTTTACCAGTGCCCGTTCGGCGCCATAACCGACAAGTCTTTTATTCTTAACGTAATCGATTTAATCAAAAAAAGCTCGGATAACGAAAAATACAGGGTTTACGCCGTCGTGGCACCGTCTATAGCCAGTCAGTTTAATTACGCTAAGCTGGGGCAGGTTGTCACAGGCCTGAAAAAACTTGGTTTTTTCAGCGTCGTGGAAGCGGCTCTCGGAGCGGACATGGTGGCGGACGCCGAAGCGAAAGAGCTTGCAGAAAAAGGGTTTTTGACAAGCTCGTGCTGCCCCGCGTTTGTAAAGTACATTGACAGGCAGTTTCCCGCTTTGCGCGACAAGGTGAGCTCGAACCTTTCTCCCATGGCTACGATAGCTAAATACATAAAGTCCACCGACCAAAACAGCAAGGTCGTTTTTATCGGGCCATGCACGGCGAAAAAAGCCGAATTTCAAAAGAAGTCCGTAAGCCCTTTTGTGGACTCGGTCATAACATTTGAGGAATTGCAGGCGCTTTTCGACAGCCGCGACTTGGACTTGACGGTGCTCGAAGAAAACTGCCTTGACAATGCGTCTTACTTTGGCAGGATATTCGCAAGAAGCGGAGGGCTTTCCGACGCCGTAAGGCAAGCGCTTAAGGAAAACGGCTTGAAATTCGATTTAAAGCCCGTCGTTTGCGACGGAATGGAGCAATGCAGAATCGCGCTTATAAAAGCCGACAAAAAACTGCTGCCAAACAACTTTATCGAAGGCATGGCGTGCGTAAACGGCTGTATAGGCGGGGCGGGGTGCCTCATCCACGGCGAAAAAAATAAAGCCGAAGTGGACAGCTACGGCATGGAAGCTTTTGAAAAAAGTATTTCCGACGCGCTTAGCGTCGTCAAAGGCCTTAACGACCCAAATAAAAATTAATATAAATTAGACAATTTCAATTTTTCGTTTTATAACAGTCCTCCTTTTTGGTTAAAGCGGAGGGACAAAGGTGCCACTGAACGTACCGCGTCTTTGTCCCTACCGCTTTAATTTTTTCATTTATATTAAATTTAAAAATTACTCCACAGTTACGCTTTTGGCGAGGTTGCGCGGTTTGTCGGGATCCAGCCCTTTGAGCCTAGAAACGTAATAAGCATAGAGCTGCGCGGGGATAACGGCTAGAACAGGGGCGAGGTTTTCGTCCGCGTCGGGAAGATTCAGTACAAAATCCGCCGCATTGGTTTTGATTCCCTCAAGCGAAGTAACGAGCAGCACCTTGGCGCCGCGCGCTTTAACCTCGTGGACGGCGTTGAGCGTTTTTTCCGCGACGTTTTTTTGCGTTATTATCGCGGTGACCAATGTGTTTTCGTCGATAAGAGCGAAGGTGCCGTGCTTAAGCTCTCCCGCGGCGTAGCCTTCGCAATGGAGGTAGGCGATTTCTTTGAGCTTCAGTGCCGCTTCGAGCGCCACGGCATAGTCCATGCCCCGCCCTATGTAAAACACGCCCGGGGAATTTTTGAGTTTTTCCGCCAGGTCTTTGATAAACGGCGCGCATTTGAGCGTTTTTTCGGCGAGGTCGGGCAACTTATCGAAATCGGACTTTAGCTTTTGCGCGAGCGGACTGCCTTTTAGCGACAGCGTTTCCCCCGCCAAAAGCATAAACACGGCGAGCTGCCCGACGTAGCTTTTTGTGGCCGCAACCCCAATTTCCGCGCCCGAAACAGTGGGTATGACGATGTCGGCAAGACCGGTTATCGAACTTGTTTTTACGTTTGTGATTACCGCGACGTAAGCGCCTTTTTCTTTGGCTAATTTCGCCGCCGCTATAGTATCGGCGGTTTCGCCGCTTTGGGTCACTGCAAAAAAAATGTCGTTCTGATTTATTAAAGGATTTTTGTAGCGGAATTCGCTTGCAATCTCGGTTTCAAATGGGAGGCCCAAAAGCTTTTCAAACAGTTTTTTCCCGACAAGCGTACTGTAAAATGCGGTGCCGCAGCCTACCGCGAAAACTTTTTTTGCGGCGGCGAGCCTTTTGGCGAATGCGGCGATTTTTTTGTCGGAGCGAAAGTTTTTCGCCGTGTCCGAAAGCGTACGCGGAATTTCAAAAATTTCTTTGAGCATAAAGCTTTCGTCGGGGAAAGCCGCGCCGTTTCCGCCGTCCGACTCGACGGGAAAGGGTTTGAGCTTAATCGGGTTTAGTTTTCGGTTAAAAAAAGAAATTTTTTTGTCGCCGACCAGCGCGAAGCAATCGTCGGGCAGCCGATAGGCGTTTTTCACCTTGCCCGCAAGCGCGGCCGCGTCGCTTGCGATAAAAAATTCGTTTTTGCCGCGCCCGGCCAAAACGGGGTTTCCGCGGCGGGCAAGCGCGACCGTGTCGGGAAAATCCGAGCAAAGCACAGCCAGCGCGAAGCTGCCCGAAAGCTCTTTTACGGCAGATGAAATGGCGCCGAGCAGGTCGCCGCAATAGTTGCGCTGCAGCAAATGCGCGATTACCTCCGTGTCGGTTTCGCTTATAAAGATTTCGCCTTGCAGGTTTTTCTTAAGGATTTCGAAGTTTTCTATTATGCCGTTATGCACAACGGTAAATTTTTTGTATGTATGGGGGTGGGCGTTAAGGTCGGTGGGCGCGCCGTGGGTCGCCCAACGCGTATGCCCGATTCCGACGCCGCCGACAAGGTTTTTGCACGCGTCGGCAAGCACGGCTACCCGCCCCTGTTTTTTGACGGTGGCGACGCCGTTTCCGTCGAAATAAGCAATCCCCGCCGAGTCGTATCCGCGGTACTCGAGCCGCTTCAGCCCATCCAGCAAAAGCGGGACGGAATTGTTTTTGCCGACATATCCGACTATTCCGCACATAAAAACCTTACCTCCTTGGTCTTATATACTATTCGGTAAGGTCGTTTTGTGACATTTTGAATTTTTAAAATACTATTTCTCCAAATTTATCGGCATTTAAGCGCTAATCGTCGATTAAATCAAGTTTATTAATAAAAAACGGAGCTTTAAAGCTCCGTTTAATAAAATGGATTATTTAAGATTTTTCCTGCTGCCCGGTTTTTCAATCGGCGCTCCCTTTTTGCATAAAGGGCAGTCGGCTGGGTCGTAGGTGGCGAAATCCAGCTTAAGCGCCGAATAAACGGGAAACCTCAGTTCACAGTCCGCGCCACGCCTGTCCACTATGCACGCGACGCCCACGACCTCCGCGCCGAGGTTTTCCAAAACCCTGACGGTCTCCATCGTGGATTTGCCCGTCGTAACCACGTCCTCGGCAATTAAAACCCTGTCGCCCTTTGACGCGGTAAATCCGCGGCGGAGCTGCATTTCGTCGTCCTTGCGCTCGGTAAAAATCGATTCCGCGCCGAGCTGGCGGGCGAGCTCGTACGACACGATTATGCCGCCCATCGCGGGGCCGCAGATTTTGGTTAGGTTCAGCCCTTTGACTTGTTCCGCTACCGCGGAAAGCACCGCCTCGGCCTTTTCGGGAAAGCGCAGCAGCTTGGCGCACTGGCAGTAGTTGCCGCTGTGCCTGCCGCTGGAGAGCAGAAAATGCCCTTCGGTCAAAGCCTCGGATTCCTTAAGCAATTCTAAAACCTTATCCATAAATTCCTCCTAAACTATTCCTACGATTTCGCTTATATTTTTTAGATTGTTTTCTTCGCAATATTCTTCCAGCCCATCTATAATAGAGAGTGTCGCCGTCGGATTTGAAAAAGTCGCCGTACCCACCTGGACGGCCGCCGCGCCCGCCATCATAAAGCACAGCGCGTCCGCTGCCGTCGCTATGCCGCCTATCCCGATGACGGGAATTTTAACTTCTTTTGCTGCCGCATAAACCATTCTTAGGGCCAGCGGCATAATCGCGGGGCCCGAGAGGCCCGCGTAAATATTGTCGAAAACGGCTTTTTTACGTTTTACGTCTATTGCCATTCCCAAAAAAGTGTTGGTAAGGCTCAGCCCGTCCGCGCCGTTATTTTCGCAGGCGAGCGCTAACGCGGCTATATCGGGGGCATTGGGCGAAAGCTTGACAAGCAGCGGCCGGCGGCAGATTTTTTTGATTTTTGCAGTCAGCGCGCCCGCGACCAGCGGGTCTACTCCGAAAGCCATCCCGCCTTGCTTGACGTTCGGGCAGGAAATGTTGAGCTCCAAAATATCCATGTCGGCACGGTTCAATAGTTCCGCGCCCTTGATATAATCTTCCTCGCTGTGTCCGCCCAGGTTTGCGATAACGCAGACATTTTTTTCGCGGAGCTTTTTGCATTCGTGTTCGACAAAGTGCCCTACGCCCGGGTTTTCCAGCCCGATGCTGTTGAGCATGCCCGAGGGCGTTTCCCAAACGCGTATCCCCCTGTTGCCCTTGCTTCCTCCTACGGTAAGCCCCTTGCAGCTTATCCCGCCGAGCCTGCTTACGTCGAAAATCTTGCCGTATTCCTCGCCGAAGCCGAAGGTGCCCGAGGCTGCGATTACAGGGTTTTTCATTTTCACACCCATTAAAACAGTTTCCAGCCGGTTCATCAAAACACTACCTCCCCGGCTGAAAAGACAGGCCCGTCCTTGCATACCCGTTTGTTGCCGTCCGTTGTTGTGCAGGTACAGGCGTAACAAGCGCCCACTCCGCAAGCCATCCTGTTTTCCAATGAAAGATAAGCTTCCGCGCCTGCAATTTTTGTTTTTGCGGCGGCCGCCGCAAGCATGGGCGTAGGTCCGCAGACATAATAAACTGCTTTTTTGCCGAAATCAGCCCTGTCGGTGATAAACCCGCCAACATCGGTTTGGACTTGCCCGAACGCCGAAAATATTTCTCTGAAAAAATCCAGCGAAGCGCATTCGCGCGAAAAACCCAGATATATCGCAATTTTTTTTGACGGATCGAGCTCTCGCAATTTCTTTGCCAGCAGATACAGTGGGGCCGCGCCGCACGCGCCGCCTATAAGCACCGCGTCGCTGGGGGTCAAAGGAAAACCGTTGCCCAAAGGTCCTGTCACCTGCAGCGCGTCACCCGCTTTTGCTTCGGAAAGCAGCCTTGTTCCGCCGCCCACTATATCAATAAAGAGGGTTATAGTGTTTTTTTTCTCGTCGGCGTCAAAAACGCTTATCGGGCGGGGGAGAATCATGCTTTTGTCCGGCGCTTTTATCATGTAAAACTGGCCGGCTTTGCCCAAAGACAACCCGCCCAGCTCCAAAACGAAAGAGTTTCCTATCCTAGTGTTGTTTATGACTACAGCCATTTGAAAATATCCTCGTTCATATTATCTACGGCTTTGACGATAAAGTCAACGAAATCGCCGCCTTCACTTTTCCCCTTGTGCGCGGTGATTAGCCCGCGGGAGGAGTTTACCACGCCGCAGATTCTGTCGCTAAAAAATCTGGCTATATCCTTGCCCGTACCGCCCTGCGCGCCGTAACCGGGAATCAGGAAGAACGTATGAGGCATAAGCGTTTTTATTGCGTCGAATTCGTCGGAATAGGTGCAGCCCGCAACGGCGCCTATCGCAGAAAACCCGCTCGTCCCCGCAAATTTTTCTCCCCAAAGAGCAACCTTTTCGGCGGTTATTTCATAAAGCGTTTTGCCGCCGATTTTTTGGTTTTGAAAATCCATCCCCGACGGGTTGCTGGTTTTGACCAACACGAACAGCCCCTTGGCCCCGAGGTAATCGTAGTAAGGCGAAACTGCGTCCTCGCCCATAAAAGCGTTGACCGTGATAAGGTCGGCCTCGAAGTCGCCCGAAAAATGCGCCTTTGCGTATTCCTTGGCCGTCGAGGAAATGTCGCCGCGCTTGACGTCGGCGATAACGATTTCACCTTTTTTGCGAATATAGCCGAGTGTTTTTGCATAAGCGGACATCCCGTCAAGGCCCAGCGCTTCGTAAAAGGCGATTTGAACCTTAAAACACCCCACTTTGCCCGCCGCGGCGTCGACAATTTTGCGGTTGAACTCGAAAATTTTTTCGCCGTCGGACATGTCTTTCTTTAGCAGGCTTTTGGGAAGGTATTCGATTTTTGTGTCCAGCCCCAAGCATACGGGCGATTTTTGCGCCTTAGCGGCTAAATTGTCCATTATCATAGCGTATTTTTCCTTTAATTATTGTTTTTTCCACAAGCCCCCTGACGGCGTAACCGTCGAACGGAGTATTGTTGGAGCGGCTTATCATTTTTGTTTTGTCGACAACCGTTTCTTTTTCGGTATCGACGATTATTATGTCCGCATCTTCACCTTCGGCAATTATTCCTCCTCCTATTTCCAACCTTTTTCTTGGGTTAAACGAAGTCATTTGGGCAAGCCTCGTCAAAGGTATACCGTTTTTATAAAAGACTTGCAGGTAAACCTGCAACGCGTATTCGATATTGCTTATTCCCGCCATGCCCGCGGCCTTGTCGGCCGGGGTGTGGGGCGCATGGTCGGTGGAAAGGCAGTCAATTGAGCCGTCTTTTATGCCGCTTATCAATGCTTCTACATCATTTTCGGTTGCCAGCGGCGGGTTCACGCGGTAGTCACAGTCGAAGCCCAAAAGATGGTGCGGCGTCAGCTCGCAGGTGAATTCAAGCCCGCGCCGTTTTGCCGAGCGTATAAGTTCGAGGGTTTTTGCCGTGCTGATATGCCCGATATGAAGGTTTCCGCCCGTTTCATTTAAAAGCCGCAAGTCGCGGGCGACGGTTTCTTCTTCGGGTTGGCAGTGCGTGCTTATCAAAAAACCGAGCTCTTTGCTGTCGATGAGAAGCTGCCGCATAAATTCGTCGGAGAAAATCGTTTTGCCGTCGTTTGAAAAAACGCTCGTAACTTTCCTCAGGCTTTTTCGGTCTGTGGCAACTTTGTCATCAAGCTCTTCCCCGCATGCCGCTGCCTGAATGAGGCGGCACAAACCTATTTTTTCGGCTTTGTCGAGATTGGCTTGGATAAGGGCGGGGGTCGTCAGCACCGGGGACGTGTTCGCCATCGCTACCAGCATGCAATATCCGCCCTTGACTGCCGCTAGCATGCCCGTTTCCATTGATTCTTTTTGTGTCTGTCCGGGGTCGCGCAGGTGGCAGTGCATGTCGACAAGCGCCGGCAAAACGGTTTTTCCTTCGGCGTCCACCGTGAGGGTATACGATTTTTGCGGTTGGCTGCCGACATAATCTATCTTTCCGCCGTTTATTCCCAAGCAGCCCGTTGCGTCGGAAAAAGCGTCAACGAGCCTCGCGTTTTTTATCAGAATCGACATTATTTTAAAGCCTCGTGCGAGCGTCGCAGTACTCGCAGGCGTATTCCTTGTTTTGCGGGTCTACGAGATAAAACGTGACGTCGCCTATTTTTTCCACGTTTGAAATACAGCGCGGGTTTTTGCAGGTCAAAATCCCCGTCACGCTTTCGGGCAGCTTGAGCTTGACCTTTTTTACCTTTTCGCCGTTTTCTATGTAGTTTATCGTTATGCCCGGGTCGATAAGCCCGATTACGTTTAGGTCGAGGTCGAGGTCGGTTTCGATTTTGATTAGGTCTTTTTTGCCCATTTTGGTGCTTTCCACGTTGCGCATAAGCACGACGACGTCATCAAGCTCATCGAGGCGCAGCTGCTTAAACAGCTTGTAGCCCTGTCCCGCTACTATATGATCGATTACGATTCCGCGTTTGAGTTTGGATACGTTTATCATTGTTTTCCTCCTTACCTAAGCCCCAGCATTTTCAAAATCAGCGCCATCCTGACATACATGCCGTATTTAACCTGCTCGAAGTATTTTGCCCTGGGGTCGGCGTCCACTTCTACGGCGATTTCGTTTACACGTGGCAACGGGTGCAGAACAATCATATCTTTTTTGGCACAGCTCATTTTTTCGCTGTTGAGTATGAAGTAGTCCTTTAAGCGCAAATATTCTTCCTCGCTTACAAACCGTTCGCGCTGAACCCGCGACATGTAGAGAATGTCGAGGCCGGGGATTGCTTTTTCGAGATCGTTGGTTTCGGTGAAAGTTTTGCCGTTAAGGGTTACCGTTTGCTTGACATAGACGGGCATCGACAGCTCTTTGGGCGAGATAAACACAAATTTAATCCCGTCAAAGCGAGACATACAGGTTACCAACGAATGTATCGTCCGACCGAACATAAGGTCGCCGCAAACGCCTACCGTGAGGCCGGTAAGCTTTCCAAAGCAGCTTTTTATCGTAGCCAGGTCGGTAAGCGTCTGGGTGGGGTGCTGGTGCCCGCCGTCGCCCGCGTTGATTACGGGACAGTCGGCGTGCTTGCTCATTAAAAGCGCCGTCCCCTCTTTGGGATGGCGCACAACGATTATATCGGCGTATTGCGACACGGTTTTCGCGCTGTCGGCGACCGTTTCGCCCTTTGCGGTGCTGCTGGTCGTCGGGTCGGAAAAACCTATTACCTGCCCGCCCAGCCGGAGCATCGCGGTGTCGAAAGAAAATTTTGTGCGCGTCGACGGTTCGTAAAATAAACTTGCCAAAATCTTGCCTTCCGCGGACTTAAAAAAACGCTCAGGATTTTTTGAAATATCCTGAGCTAATGAAATAAGGTCGTTAAGTTGGTCAAGAGACAAATCGTTTGGCGCAATCAAGTTTTTGATAAATTTGCTCATCAGATTATCCTCCTGAATGGTTATAAAATTCCTACAGATTAAAATAGCAAATTAAAAAATTTTTGTCAAGGATTAAAGGCAAAATATTTTAAAATATTTTTTCAGGCCGCTGCCGCCTGAATTTTAATTGGTTTCCCAACGCACAATAAATATAAGACGATTATATAAAAATTGGCGCTTATCGTCAAAAAGGGGAACAAAATGTCAAAGCGGATTAACGATGCGGGCGAATGGATAGAAAAGGTCAAAAAAAGCAGGGCGGGCGCAGTTATCAGATGGGTAATCATAGCGCTCGGCGCGGCCTTTTTGATTTTGGGCTTTTTTGCCGACCGCCTGTTCGGCAAGGAAAACGTTTTGACCGAAAGCGTGGGCGAGATATTGGATTTTGTAGCTGGCTTCGAAAAAAACCTGCCCGTTATTTTAAAAACCCTTACGTGGATTTTTTTGATAGTCGTTATTTCGCGTGTTTCGCGGGCTTTTATCAAACTTGTTTCCAAAAAAGTTCAAAAAAGCAAATCGGTAATAAACCTTGTCGACAGCATAATCAAATACGCTTTCGCAATTATTTTGGTTTTTAAGGTGCTTAACCTCTGGGGAGTCGACGCCACCACGCTTCTGGCGTCCGCGGGCATACTGGGGCTTGTCGTGGGCTTGGGCGCGCAAAAGCTCATTGCCGACATAATAAGCGGGCTTTTCATTATTTTTGAGCGCCCGTTCCTGCCCGGCGACATAATTCAGATTGAAAGCTTTATCGGCACGGTTCAGGAAATAGGCGTACGCAACACAAAAGTTCTCGACGGCGGGGGCAATGTAAAAATCATAAGCAACAGCGACGTCCGCAACGTTATAAATATGACCAGCGAACCTTCTTGGGCGGTTTGTGACGTATTGATTGATTACGGCGAGCCGCTTGAAAAAGTGGAAAAAATTTTCAAATCAAGCCTCGAAAGCATCAAAGCCGCCATACCCGCCGTTATCGGCATGCCACTTTACGCAGGCGTGGGAGAATTGGGGCAAAACGGTTACGCCGTAAAAATTATGGTTCAATGCAAGGAAGAGGACAGGTACCAGACCGCGCGCGACCTCAACCGCCAAATAAAGTTGCTCTGCGAAAAGAAAGGCATAAAGATTTCTTTGCCTCAAATAATCGTCAATAAAACCGCTCCCAATAAAAAAGACAAAACTTAAAAAACTTCCGATAGAAACAAGCTAAGCGGCTAAATCTGTGGCAAAACCAAATTATAGGGGAAAAACCGCCGAGATTATCCGCGTTTTTTGTCGAAAAGAGGGGGAAAATACGAATTTTTATTTTAGTATGCGTTAAATTTTTTCTTTAACTATTGAAAGTCCAATAAAAA
>DAITPX010000029.1:0-11438 GCA_036833365.1 Clostridia bacterium
ATGACCGCCAATTAGCGTTTTCGTTTCCGGCAACCGGTTTAAAACATCGCCCGCCGGCCAAACCGACCGCCGGTAACCCGCCATGAAAGGCCGGTTAACTACCTCTGATAAAGGAAAAACCGCCCGCGCGGTTTTCTTTTGCTACCGTAATAAATCTCGACCAAGTTTTGGCCCGTTAATTTCCCACCCGGCAAGCGGCGTAAACCGGGAATAACCGGCCAATGTTAATCCCCCGAACTAATCGCTCCCACCGGACAGGTCTCGGCGCATGACCCGCAATCAATACATTTTTCATCGATATTGTATTGAGTTTCGCCCTCGGAAATAGCCCCCACCGGACAAACGGAAGCGCAGGAACCACATTTAACACATTCATCACTGATTTTATACATCTGATTCACTCCTCGTAACTAAAATTAAACGGCCGGAGCCTATCATCCCCCATCCTTAATATGACTTTAAGCGCGACTTTCTATACAAGTTAATTCCTCGGCCAAAAAATTCGGTTCTGAATTTTCCCCCGGTAATAAAAAAGCCCGGCCACCACAATCATAAACAAAGAGGTTACCCCAATAACGATTTTATAATTTTCGGTCAGATTGCGGCCTAATAACGAATACAGGATAATAGCCGGCAACTGGCCCAAGCCGGTAGCGACACTATAACTCAAAAACGACATGGTAGTAAGTCCGGCTCCAAAGCTAATAACTTTAAATGGTATTACCGGCGTAAGCCGGGTAATTAGCACCGCCAGTAACCCGGCTTCCCGAAAAAAACGGTCGGCCGCCGTCAGATATTTTTTATTTACCAGCCCTTCCACCAACGGACGGCCATAAACTTTAGCCAGGGTGAAATCAAGAATAGCCCCCAGCAGCGCACCAAGCCAGGAATATAAGGCCCCGTACTGCCAGCCAAATATCCAGGCATTAGTTACCGTAACAATTAACCCGGGAACAATTGGGAACAATGACTGCCATATCATCAACAGGATACTGGTTACCGGGGCCCATATCCCGAACGACAGGATAAAATTTTTCAGGCCCGGAAAATCATGCTGACGCAAATAGAAAAAACCGCTATTTATAAAATTCTGTACGCTAACCATTTGAAAATATACGGCAATTACCCCGGCCAACAAAAACAGTTTAATAAGGTAAATACCCCAGATCTTCTTATTTTTATTAATAAAAACATCGTTCGAACCTAACCGCATAAACCGCCTCCTGACCGCAATTATCTCCCTCATATTACTTTTTATATCATTTTAGTTTTCCGGATCAATTCCTGCCGGCTTCCGGCCAAATTTAAACGGACGATTAACGGCGACCTGGTCGCCATTAAACCCGCCGGCTGATGATTGAAAATCAGTTTAACCGGTTTTAGTATTGACCAATTTTCAGTTCTACTATCCGTAATACTTCCGCCACAAAATTACCGATCCCTGGAATATTCAGCATAATTAACCGGCGAAGAATTTCGATCATCAAGGCAAATATAAAACTGGCCCCTATTGCTATACCCAAACCCCGGGCCAATCCGGCTACCAGATTCACCATTATCAGGCGGCCGGGTTTTTCCAGCAACTGAATATAATCAGCGATTCTCATCGCTTCCAGATGATGGACCAATATTTCTAATTTGCGTTCAACATAATCCGGCGATTCACGGTCTTCCCTCATCATAATTCCTCCCTGAATATTATTACCGAAACCGCCCCAAAAAACCGCTAACCCGGTTGCCGCCCGGTGACCAGACGGCGAATTATATCCTGGGGCCGCCACCGTCGGTCCCCCGAAATTACTACCGGTAAAGAAAGAACCGGAGTAAATCAACTCCGGTCCGCGAAATTTATTTTAATTCCTGCATTACCTGACTACAACGTTGGCATAAGGTCGGGTTATCACGATCATCCCCGACGTCGCCGCTGTATATCCAACAGCGTTCGCATTTCTCGCCCGTCGCCGGGGTAACTTTTACCGCCAACGAAAAATTAGCGGAACGATAAGCGTTAGGCGGAGCGGCGCTAAGCCCCGGGTAAACCTTCGTTTTGGAAACAATTAAAATAGTCGGCAAATCCCCGCTGATTTCGTTCAAGACCGCTAATGCCTGGTCCTCAGCGTAAATCTCCACTACTGCATCCAGGGAATGGCCTATTATTTTGGCCCGGCGGGCCTCTTCCAACGCTCTGGTAATCTCCCCGCGCACCGCCAGAATAGCCGCCCATTTTTCGGCCAGCGCCGCATCCAGATGTTCCGGATGCCCGGCCGGCCATTCCGCCATTTGCACGCTTTCCGGCCGGTCTTCCCGTTCCGGCATATACCGCCATACTTCTTCGGTAGTAAACGTGAGCACCGGCGACAATATAACCACTAAGGTTTCCAGTATTTGATACATTGCCGTCTGCGCGGCCCGCCGGAGCGGGTCATCAGGCCGGGAAGTATAAAGCCGGTCCTTAAGTATATCCAGATAAAAGGAACTAAGATCCACCGCGCAAAAATTATGAACGGTGTGGTACAACAGGTGATACTCATAATCATCGTACGCTTTGGTGACTTTTTCCCGAACCTGTTCCAGCCGGAGTAAAGCCCAGCGGTCAAGTTCCGATAATTCCGAATAGGCCACCATATCCCGGCTAGGCTTGAAATCACTGAGATTGCCAAGGATATAACGGAACGTATTGCGTATTTTACGGTATACTTCGGACAATTGTTTTAATATATCCGGAGAAATACGAATATCGGCCTTATAATCCGCCGAAGCAACCCACAGCCGGAGAACATCGGCTCCGTATTTTTTAATGACCTCCTGCGGGTAAATTACATTGCCCACCGATTTGGACATCTTACGTCCCTCGCCGTCAACGACAAAGCCGTGCGTTAATACCGACTTATACGGCGGTTTACCGCGGGTAGCCACGGAAGTTAACAGGGAGGACTGGAACCAGCCCCGGTGCTGGTCGCTGCCTTCCAGATACAAGTCGGCCGGCCATTGTAATTCCGGCCGTTGCTCCAGGACCGCAGCATGACTTGAACCGCTGTCAAACCATACATCCATAATATCTTTTTCCTTGTGAAACCCGGTGCCGCCGCAGTGCGGACACTTAAATCCCGCCGGCAGTATCTCGGCCGCCGACTTAGTCCACCAGGCATCGGAACCTTCCCGCCGGAAAAGCTCCTTTACCGCCGCAATCGTTGTATCATTAACAATATGATCATGACAGGTATCGCAATAAAATATCGGTATGGGCACCCCCCATACTCTTTGCCGGGAAATACACCAGTCATGGCGGTCGGCCACCATGTTATGAATACGGTCCCGGCCCCAGGCCGGCACCCAGCGGACAGTATCGATAGCCTGTAATGCTTCGTCCCGGAAACCGTCGACCGAAGCAAACCATTGTTCCGTAGCCCGGAAAATTACCGGGTTTTTACAGCGCCAGCAATGCGCATACTGATGCCTGATTGTTCCTTTTCCCAGCAGCATACCCTGGGCGGCCAGTTCCTTAATAACCGGAACGTTGGCGTCCTGAACCGCCAATCCTTCAAATTTTCCGCGGCTGATTTGAAGGATTGGCTTAATTCGGTTTGCCTGTTTTGCGCAACTTTCATATTTGAAGAAAGTAAATCTACCAGCGTGGTGTCGATAAATCTTAACGAAACGGGAAATTTCAACGTTTGGGAAACCGCCGCTTCACTGTAATATTTTCTGATGTAATAATTGTTCGCGGAGCTGTCGTCTATATAATTTTTGTCGTAGAAGGTACTTAAGGTCAACGCTTTGTTTTTGCGTATTTCTTCAAGATTTGCCAAGGATTCCTCGCGGCAGTCTACAATAAAAACTTTTCCCTTTATAGGAATTCCTTTGTCATCTTTCAAATTGCCTTCTCGGTTGCAGCGCCCCGCGGTTTGAATTATTGAATCTATGCCGGCAAGAAACCTGAACGCCCGCTCGAAATCTACGTCGACGCCCGATTCTATAAGCTGGGTGCTGACGCATACGAATTTTTCTTTGTCAGCGATGGATTTTTTGATGGCGTAGATAACGTCGGCTCTGTGCTGGGGACATAAATTTGTGGAAAGATAATAAAGTTTTAGTTTTCTTTTTTCTAACAGGGAATATAAAACATTCGCGCTTTTTTTCGTATTAACTACGACAAGAATATTATTTACTTCATCAAGAGACGAAATTATTTTTTCGGAGATTTGTTCGTACGTACAGCCGTGCTTGTCGAATATAAGTTCTGTCCGTTCCAGCAGGGGATAAAATTTGTCTACGATTTGCTCGGGGGCTTTTAATTGAAATTTTTTGTAGCTATGCGAAGAATCGTTTTCGAAACTGTCGCCGATTTTATGCAACAGTGGCTGTGTCGCGCTGCACAGCACTATGGTTGAATTGCATTCTTCCGTTAAAAAACGCACCAAAAGATTAAACATGCAGGTGCATTTGAGTGGCAATGACTGTATCTCGTCAAAAATTATGACACTATGGGATAGATTATGAAAACGCCTAATCCGCTGCGTGCCGTCGCCGAAAACGCTTTCCAAAAAGCCTACCATAGTGGTAAATACAATCTGCCTTTCCCAGTTTGATTGCAGCCTGTAAGTCTTGGCTTTTTCTTCTTCGACAAAGTCATAATCGGTGTAGTCGTCATCGGTAACGACACTGCTGTGGCTTTCCTCCAATATATCGGGATTAAGATTATTTTCGGAAAGAACTTTTCTTATAACTTCGGCATTTTGCTCAATTATGGAAATAAACGGCAAAACGTAGATTATTCGGTGTTTGCCCGCCGCAGCGTTTTTTAATGCGAATTTGAAGCTGCTAAGAGTTTTGCCTCCGCCTGTCTGAACCTTGAGGCTGTTCAATTTGCTTTTTTCCGATCCCTTTTCGGCGCAAAGGGAATAAATTTCGTTTCGGATTTCGCTTAAATGATTTTTTGGAAACGACGCGATTTTTTTATCTAAAGCGCGCTCTATTTCGTCCCAATTTTCTTTGGGTATTATTTCTTCGCCGTATTCAAATTTGATGGTATCCAATCTGTCCGCGTCGATAAGGCAGCTGTGCAAAAATTTTACTAAAAGAGAAAGCTCAAAATATATTATGTCGCTGTCCTTATTTGTATAGGTTTTTATATTGTTTACTATAGATTGAATCGCATTTTTTGCTTCGCTATTGAACTTTGGGGAAGATAAAAGTAAACCTGCCTCTTCTAATATACAGCGGGCACGGCCTTTTACCTGATTCAAAAGTCGAAGCTTGGACAAGCGTTCGGTCAAATTATCTTTTTCCGCGCTGAAAACATCCATCAATCCCCCGTGATGCCCCAGGCTTGCGAGCATCATGGCTTTGAGCATGGTTTTGACAAAATCGTCGGTTTCGGATTGATAGAAGCTGTTTAAAAAAATCGCCGCAGCCGTGGAATGATCGCATTTTTCGCCGTTTTCGTTTATACGTTTTTGAAAATCTTCGCTGTACTTACCGATATCGTGCAGCAGTCCCAAGATACAGCCGGTAATAGGTAAATCGATTTTAGATGCAAAAGACATGGCTTTTGCCGCCGTGCCCCATAGATGTTGCTCAATCGTTTGTTCTTGTTTGTCAGACTTTCTTTTGTGCGCCGTATAGGTTTCACGATTTTCACTCATGTAAATTTACTCCACTTTTTTAATGAATCGCAATGCGGGAAGATTAAAATATTGCTTAGATTTTAGTAAATTTTATTTTTAGAATAAAGCGGGGCGCATTGCTTTAATGGAACAATCTTTTGTTTAATTAAATTAAGTAAAAGTATAAAATTAATGTACCATAAATAAAACATTTTGTAAATAGTAGTTTTTAGTAATTTCTAAATAATAAAAAAATTCAACAAGGATAATAATTTATGAACTATATGGCAAACGGGTTTAAAAGTGCTTGGGGAGTTGAAGAAAAAGGATGAGATATGGTATAATGCAAACAATGGATATTAAGCAGAGATTGAAAACGCTGCCTGACAACCCGGGGGTTTATATTTATTACGACGCCGAGGGCAACGTGCTGTACGTGGGCAAGGCGAAAAACCTAAGGCACAGGGTAAGGCAATATTTTTCCAGTACGGCCAAGCAGGAAAAGGTTTTGGTCATGCTTTCGCATATGTCGGATTTCCGCTATATCCTCACCCCGACCGAGGGCGACGCGCTTTCGCTGGAAAACACACTAATCAAAAAATATTTGCCGCCGTATAATATTTTGCTTAAAGACGACAAGCAGCACAGCTATATAAAAATAAACGTCAGGGCGGACTTTCCAAAGCTTGTCCCCGTGCGCAAAATTTCCAAAGACGGGGCGAAATATTTCGGGCCCGTTTCGGGCAGCGCACGCGAGCTTTTGGAGCTTATCTCAACTGTTTACCCCACCGTCAACTGTAATTACAATTTCGAAAAACTGCCGAAAAATTTCCGCCCCTGCCTTAACCATCATATCGGGCGGTGCCCCGCGCCCTGCATAAAAGCAATCGGTAAAAAGGAATATCGTACAATAATCGATAAAATAATCGGGCTCTTGGGCGGCGACGACCGCGAGGCCAAGGAAATTCTTACCGAAAAAATGAACAAGGCCAGCGAGGAGACGCAGTACGAATTGGCGCTGCAATACAAAAGGCAGCTTGAGACGCTTTCGCGCATATCGGGCGGGCGGATTGCCGAGCTGACGACGCAGGTGGACTATGACGTATTCGCAATTTGCAGCAACGGCAACAACGCGATAGTCAACGTTACCGCCGTGCGCAAGGGCAAAATCGTTTTGTCGGACAACCATTCGGCGCTGGATGCCGGGATAGACGAAACGCAGACCCTGACGAGCTTTTTGTCGGCGTATTGCGACGGAGAAACGGCGCTGTCAAAGGAAATCGCCGTTAACCTGCCCGTCGACGGGGAGCTTTTGGAAAAGATGC
Organism: Clostridia bacterium; assembly: GCA_036833365.1. Taxonomy (GTDB): domain Bacteria; phylum Bacillota; class Clostridia; order Christensenellales; family CAG-314; genus JAQUSX01. The sequence goes on from DAITPX010000029.1 coordinate 6,932, forward strand.
TTTTTGAAAGGTACGGGCGGAAAATAACCGTCAAATGCCCTCAAAAGGGAGTAAAAAGAAAGCTTGTCGAAATGAGCTTTGAAAACGCCCGGGAAAAGCTCGAAAAAAGCCAGTCGCAAATCGACAGGCGCTACAACACTACGGTGGGCGCGTGCGTACAGCTTAAGGAAATGCTGGCTCTGTCCGATTTGCCCAAACGAATCGAATGCTATGACATAAGCAATATCAGCGGAGTGGACAAGGTGGCGTCGATGGTGGTTTTTACCAATGGGCAGAAAGACCTTAAGGCTTACAGGCGGTTTAAAATTAAAACCGTCGAGGGGGCGAACGACTTTGCGTCTATGAACGAGGTTTTGACAAGGCGCATGGACAGGCTCGCCAAGGGCGACACGGAGTTCGGCGAAAAGCCCGACCTCATAGTCGTTGACGGAGGCTTGGGGCAGCTCGAATACGCGCGTCGCGCGGTAGGGGGCAAAATAGAACTGGTTTCCCTTGCTAAAAAGGAGGAATTGGTTTACACTTTGTTTGGAAAGGAGCCCGTGAGGCTCCCGCGGAACAGCTACGCGTTGAATTTGCTTATCAATATCCGCGACGAGGCGCACCGTTTCGCTATAACCTATTTCCGCCGCCTGCATACCAAAACCGGCCTGAAATCTGCGCTTTCGGATATCGAAGGCGTGGGGCAGAAAAGGCAGATTGAGCTTATACGCCATTTCCGCAACGTGGAGAACATTTCGCGCGCCAGCGTAGAGGAAATTGTCGGCGCGGGGATAACCCACAAAGTGGCGCAAAATATATACGACTATTTTAACAAATGAAAGGGAATTTTTTATGAAATACAGACTTATTGCCACTGACTTCGACTACACTCTCGCCAATACGCCTTTTTTGCCTACAGAACGCGCGAAAAACGCAATCAGGCTTTTTCAGCGGCAGGGAGGGCTTTTCACCCTTGTTACGGGGCGCATGACGAGAGGTATTTTAGCCAGAATGGAGGGAATAAACCCCAGCCTGCCTATCGTCAGCTACCAGGGCGCCGTAGTTTTCGACACAAAAGAAAACAAAATCGTCAAGGACTGGAACATAAGCACCGAAAAAGCTCTTATGCTTTTGGACGAGCTCACTGAAAAAGATTTTATGTTTAACGTTTATATCGGCGACGAGCTTTGGCTGCCGCAGGAATACCCCGGTACGCGGGCATACTGCGAGGCGAATAAAATAGATTTCAACCTTTGCAAAGATATTAAGAAATTTATTGACGAAAACAAGTTTACGCTGCCCAAAATGCTTGCGATAATGCCGCCCGACCAGGCCAGGGAAATGGAAGCGTTTTATTCGGAAAAATACCGTGGGGTTTTTTGCGTCACGCGTTCGTCGCCCTATTACCTCGAGTTTACCGACGCCGAGGCAAGCAAGGGCAACGCGCTCAGGTGGATTGCCGAAAAAAACGGCATCGACAGAAGCGAAATTATGAGCCTCGGAGACAGCACCAACGACCTCTCTATGCTGGAATATGCCTCGCTCGGGGTGGCGATGGGCAACGCCATGCCAGAGGTCAAGGAAAAAGCCGACTTGGTAATCGGCGACTGCGGCGACGACGGCTGGGCGGAGTTTGTCGAAACGTGTTTATAAAAAATCCGCATTTTAAAAGGCGGTCAAAAAAACTTGACATAAATTATCGTTGACTATATAATATTTAGGCAAATAAAGGCTACTTTTTTGATTTAAGAAAAACAGAGGTTGATAAAAATGAAAGAAAAAATCCATCCCAATTACCACGAGGTTACCGTCACGTGCGCTTGCGGGGAGACCTTCACGACAGGCTCCACAAAGCCCGGCGACACCATAAAGGTGGAAATTTGCAACAAATGCCATCCCTTCTTTACCGGCAAACAAAAAATTATCGATTCGGGCGGACGCGTTGACAAATTCAGAAAAAAATACGGCATCTAGCAGGCCGCATAAAAGGAGGGTACAGGAGTTTGCTGTGCCTTTTTTTATATCATATTTCAGACAAGCGAGGCTTTTTTAATGAATAATAAAACTCAAATCGCGGGGCAGGCGGTAATAGAGGGCGTGATGATGCAGGGCGCCACCTCCCGCGCGATAGCCGTACGCGACGAGGCGGGGACAATCAGGGTCGATTCCGAAAGAATCAAGCCCAAATCTAAAGCGAGAAAAATTCCGTTTGTGAGGGGGATAATCAATCTTGTCCTTTCGCTTGTGAACGGCACCAAAATAATTATGAAATCGGGAGAGGTGGCCGCGCAGGAAGCCGACGCCAACCAAAAGGGCATGGGCATTATGATGGCGGGCTCGGTCGTGCTGGGCTTTGCTTTGGCGATAGGCTTGTTCGTTTTGCTGCCCACCGCCATAACCGAATGGTTTTTTAATATCGAAAACCGCATGCTTAAGCTTTTGATAGACGCGGCGGTGAAAATAGTCATTATAGTCGGTTATTTTGCCGCGGTTTCGCGCATAAAAGACATTAAACGCGTATTTATGTACCACGGCGCCGAACACAAGACCATCGCGTGTTTTGAGAAAGGCGAAGAACTGACGGTCGAAAACGTAAAAAAACACAGTAAGCATCACGACAGGTGCGGAACAAGCTTTGTCGTTTATGTTATCGTTATTTCCGTAATAACTATGCTGCTTACGGGGCTTGTGGCTCAGGCGGCGGGGTTTAACGCTTATTTCGACAAAATCTGGGTGCGTTCGCTTATAAAGCTGGCGCTTTTGCCGCTTGTCGCAGCGCTCAGCTATGAGATGATTATGCTTTTTGCGCGGACTGATTTCTGGCTTGTAAGGCCGATGAAATGGCTGGGCAGGCAGATGCAGAAAATAACGACGCGCGAACCGACGGACGACATGATAGAGGTCGCCATCGCCGCCCACAAGACCGTACAGGAGATGGACGCCGACATGAACAAAAAAGAGGAGCGTTTTCCCGAACCGATAACGCTGGCGGAATTTAAAAAAAGCGTCGAGCCGCTTTTGCAATACAAAACCGTCGAGAGCAGCGACGTGGACTGGATTTTGTGCGCCGTTCTGGGGCTTAAGCGCAGCCAGCTTAAGGGCGACGTAAGAGTGCCCGTCGGCTACCGAATCCGCATAGAAAAAATGCTTGAGCGCTGCGCGAACGGCGAGCCGCTGCAATACGTTTTGGGAAACACCGAGTTTTTCGGGTATTTGTTCAAAGTGAGCGAGGGCGTGCTGATTCCGCGCCCCGAAACCGAGCTTGTGTGCGAAAAGGCCCTCGCGCTTGTTAAGGACGGGCGCAAAAAGGTTTTGGACCTTTGCTGCGGTTCTGGAGCAATAGGGATTACCCTCGCGCTTAAGAGCTTTAACTACGTTACCTGCTCGGATATTTCGCCGGAAGCGATTAAGCTTACCAAGCAAAACGCCGATTACCACAAGGTGGATATCAATATAGTGAAAGGCGATATGCTGAGCCCCTTTAACAGCAAATTCGACGTAATCGTGTGCAACCCGCCGTATATACCGACTTCTGACATAAACGCGCTGGAGCCCAAGGTCAAAGACCACGAGCCGGCGCTTGCGCTGGACGGGGGAAGCGACGGACTGAAATTTTACCGTTACCTTGCCGAGAAGGCGCCCGCGAGGCTGTATGAAGGCGGCAAGCTGGTGCTGGAGATAGGATTCGACCAGGCGAAAGCGGTGGAAGAAACTTTGGGCGCTAATTTTGAAATTAACAAAACGGAAAAGGACTACGGAGGAAACGACAGGATAATCGTCGCGACTTTAAAAAAGAATGTTTGAAAAACTTGAGAATATAAAAAAAAGGTACATCCATCTGACGGACGAGGTATCCAAGCCCGAAGTCATAGCCAACAACAACGAATGGCGCAAGCTTGTCAAGGAACACAGCTCGCTTCAGCCCGTCGTCGAAAAATACGACGAATGGAAAAAAGCCGACGGCGGCTTGGAACAATCCGTCAAAACGGCGTCCGCAGAGCACGACAGGGAAATGCTCGAGCTGCTGCACGCCGAAATCGAGGAGCTTAAGCTCAAAAAAGAAAAGCTGGAAGAGGAACTGAAAGTTTTGCTGCTGCCCGTCGATCCTAACGACGAAAAAAACGTAATCGTCGAAATCAGGGCGGGCGCGGGCGGTGAGGAATCGGCGCTTTTCGCGGGCGAAATTCAAAGAATGTATTATATGTACGCCGAAAAAAACCGCTGGAAAATCGACGAACTGGACATAAATTCCACAGAATTGGGCGGGCTTAAAGAGGCGACTTTTATGGTAATCGGCAAGGGCGCTTTTTCCCGATTTAAGTACGAAAGCGGGGTGCATCGCGTGCAGCGCGTGCCCGAAACCGAATCGCAGGGGCGCATTCACACCTCAACGATAACGGTCGCGATATTGCCCGAGGCCGAGGACGTCGAAATAAATATCGACGAAAAAGACTTAAAGGTGGACACTTACCGCAGCAGCGGGGCGGGCGGGCAGCATGTAAACAAAACCGAAAGCGCGATAAGGATT
>DAITPX010000030.1:0-8077 GCA_036833365.1 Clostridia bacterium
ATAAACCGGCTGCGTTTTATCGATTACTATTACCTGCGTCAACTTATTGCCGAAAGCGTCGGTTACGCTTATTATGTATTCGTCCTCCTCGGTCAGGGGCTGGCCGTGCTCGATAATGTAACCTTTTTTAGATTCTATTTTGAAATTTGTAAAAGCTTCCATTACGACAAAAGTCAAATCATTGGCCGAATAAATTTTTCCGTCGATTTCGTTGTATTTCCCCGTCAACGCATAGCTTACCGACCTATCCAAAACCACCTTAAATGATTTAGTAATTCTGCTTGCTTTGGCTTACCTCGTGGGTCAACCGCAGCACCATATCCTCAATGACGCATTTTTTAATTTGTCCTTTGCGCGTGTAACACTTTTTCCCGTTCTTATCCAGCCGGCGCGGTTCTTTTTCAAAAAAGCAAAAATGCAAATGCCTGTTGTCCGTGTCAGAATGCAAAGAAATAAAAATATCCACGTTGTCAGGGTCAAGCCCCATTTTCTTCCAAAGCGTCGGGAAGGTTCTGGCGCACAGCCTCATCCCGGGCTCCTGCGTCTGGAACGCCAAAGACGTCTCATCGTCCAATGAGATAAATCCGTGCCAAATTATGCTTTCGCTTGCGGCTAACCGTTTCTTTAAATCGACGATGTCGTCCTTGTCCAAAACTTTTTTTAGGTTAAACATTCCGCTGTTTTCGGTTTTTTCTTTGGTCATATATTGCTCTATCGTGAAAATCCTTTGGACCTTCTTATCGTTAGCGATATAGCTTTGGATGTTGTAGTCGGCGGTCATGTCGTAGAAAGCGCGTTTTGCCATATACTTCGCTTTAGCCTCGGCGGAGTATTTTTTCGGCGGATATTTCCCGATATTTTGAATATTAAAAATAACCGGCACCTTACCCATGAATTACCTCTTAAGCTTACCGAGAAGCTCGTCCTTTATTTTCTGCATATTCTCCGGCAGCTGCGCGTAATAACCCGCCGCGGCGAATTCCTTCGACACCTTGCCCCCTTCGGCGTATTCCAGCAACGTAGGCTCTGACAAATGGTCAAGAAGAACTTCTTTGTCAATATAACTGTATATGTAATTCAAATAATCTTTATCGATAAAGTATAATTGCATAAAAAAACACCCAATCCTTTTATTTGGATTGAGTGTTTTTTATGTGTAGCAGCAACCTATTAATTACCCGGTTTCGTATTTCATTCCCACGCCGTTATCGAAGGAAGGTAGAGTTTTTGTCATTTCTAACTACCAATAAAGAAACGTGATTAGGTTAATGTTTTTATCTTCCCAACCTCAACCTAATGGAAGCCTATTGCCGTCTACACAGTATATATTATACTCAATCCAGTTATTTTGTCAACCTAGATATGTAATTTATTTTTGAACGTTTCTACATCAACGCGCCCTCCCGACAACTTGCTGCCGCGGCAGTTCTTTCGGCTTAATGACGAGCTGCTCAGACTTGATGTTTTTTTGCGCGTAATTAACCGTTATGTAGTCCGCAATCTTGCCGGCAGCCGAAACGGCCTCAAGGAATACACCGGGGTCTTTTTTCACTTCCGACAGCCAGCTTTGGAGATAAGCTCCATGGTTTTCAAAATGCCGGCCCTCGATTTTGATTCCCAGCTCATTTTGCATAAACACGCTGCCAAGCTCGGCGCGAAGCTCCTCGATAGCATAAGCAGTTTTTGCTGTCTGTAAATTTCTGTCCAGCCGCGACTTGTGTCCGGTCGAGTGCGCTATCTCATGCAATACGGTAGCGTAATAATCCTGCATGCTTTTAAACGCCGCCTTTTCAGGTAAATGTATGGCGTCCTCTTTCCAAGAGTAATAAGCGCGGCTCCCGCCGTCGTGAATAATCGGCACGGAATTGTTTTCAAGTACAGTTTCCATTACCGCAACCCGCTGAGTTTCAATTTCCTGCTCGGTCAACACTCTTTTCTCGGCCTTTGGCAAATTTTCGCATTGCTTGGCGTTAAAGACATTTGAACACCTCAGCACCGGCACGACGTTTTCTTTTTTGTATATTAGCTGTTCTTCCTGAGTAAGTTTTTCGATACTTTTTTGGTCGAAATCTTTTTTTGTGTTTTTGTCGTATTCCCGATAATAGAATATCTGCGCTGATTTTTGCCCCTTGGTCACGCTGCCGCCCAAATCCTGTACCTGTTTAAAGGTCAACCAGCGGCCGTCAGCGTAGCCTTGTTCCATTTGTAAAGCCAGCAAAAAAAAGAAATTAAAACCGTTATAATTTTTTTGAGTAATAGCATTATGCGGTGTGTCGCCGGCGTTTGACCAGCCCGCTTCCCATTCCAACGGCCGGCTCTCGATAATGGAAACTAGGCGGCTAACCATTTCCTCGCGCATCTCCTTAACACTTTTTTCCATATTTATCCCTCGTATTCGACGTCGATAATATACTCGCCGTCAGGGCGGCCAAGCTCGTCATGCTCCGGGCATTGCGGCTCGGCGCCGAACTCGCGCCTCATCATGTCTTTTACGCTTTCGCCAGAACGGCACGTAGCTTTAATAATTTCGATATTTTTCATTTCTTTTCTTCCAAAATGGCCACCGCAGATACTAAATGCAACACAGCACCGCAAATACATTTTCTAACCCCGCGCCAAGCATAAATTTGCACTTCGTTATTGCAAAAAGGACACTCGCAAAGATAATAACTCCTGCCGGGTTGTGATACATACTGATTAGCCTCAATCTTTAATCTCATTGCTTTTCCTCCAAATGTTTCCGTTAATACGGCAACTCCCCAGCTTCGCCAACGGGAACCATATCCGCAACCGTCTCCGGCACGGAAGCTTCGCCTTTCTTAGCAGACGGTAAAAACTGGACGATATCGGCGATAACTTCGGTAATATACCTTTTCTCGTCTTCTTTTTCATAGGTTCGAGTCTGAATGCTGCCGGCGACAGCGCACAAGCTTCCTTTCGTCAGATACTTGCCACAATTAACCGCGGCGTTGCGCCAAACAACGACGGGGATAAAATCCGTCAGCTCGCTGCCCTTGGCGTCTTTGTAGGTGCGGTTTATGGCAAGCGTAAAATTGCATACGTCAATGCCGGAAGCCGTCTTATTCATTTCGGGGTCTCTGGTCAACCTGCCAATCAAAGTTACTTTGTTCATAAAAATTTCTCCTTCTAAATATTTTTATCGTTAGAGCATGAGCAGAGCCAATGCTCAAAATTAACTACCAGCATAGCCTTTGCGTCGCGGGGGTCTAACTCGGTATTTTCCTCACGAAACATAAGCTCACAGATTTTTTCAATTACTATTTCTGAAAAATCCACGTCGCTTAGGTAAGACAATTTATCTCTGTTGGTCATTTTTTGCATTTACGCTTTCCTTCCTTACGTTTTTTGAGAACACAAGAAAATCTTTTGATTATTCTCTGACAAAATGGCCGAAAGCGCTCTTTAATTCTCTACTTTCGCGCTCAGCCGCTTGGTAACGGGATTTCGCTCTTACAAGCCCGTTTTGAGCCTATTTGCTACTGAAATATTTATAAGCTTCTTTTGTGTTATCACTTAAGAATAAATATTTAATAATAAATATCCTTAATATATGGGGTATAAATTTTAGACCCCCCCAGTTTGATTTTTATACTCCCCCCGGTATAAATTTTAGACCCGGGGAGGGGGTATAATTTTTAGACCCCCCTAGGCTCTTTGTTATCCAGCCATTCTTCATAATCATTTACAATGTAAATATTTGAAGCACTCCCACCGTCTTCCCGTAAGCGGCTATTGATCTCTAACAAACCTATCTGCTCCAATTGGTTTAAAGTTGTAATTACCGTTTGACGAGATAGGTTACTTTTTTTCATTAAAGTTTTATATGTAGGAAATATTTGCTCATAGCCACCGTATGTAGATAGCACAAGATAAACTCTTAGCTGCGTTGCCGATAGATATGGCGAACAGATAAGCTTATGAGAAGTAATCGTGAATGGCTTTGTCTTGACGATTATTTTGCCAACTCTCTCGTTTTCCATTAACATCTCTAATAACCTCAAAAAAGAGCTATTCACTTATTAGCGAATAGCTCTTTTACATTAAAAGTATTAACTTCCTCAAATCAGGGGTTCGAGTCCCCTTGGGGGTACCAACTTAATAAATATTTAAAACTGCTTGTTTAAACAAGCAGTTTTTGTATCGCAAAATTAGTGAATTAATTTGAATCTGTAGTTAATCAATCACTCAATGCATTAAAATATCACATAATTTTTAAACGGCATCAAGAGAATAATATATTAAATGGCTAGATATGACAAGATAAGTTGATAATAATTATTGACTTGACGAAAATAAGCCAGCTTTAAATGTATTGAATATTATTCGAATAGAAACTTAGGGATAGTATGACTGAAAAACTTGAAAGGTACAATCGAAAAAGGAATTTTGAAAAAACGGGCGAGCCGCATGGCTCGGGCGCAGGCGAAAACCGCGGGGGAAATGGGCGCCTGAAATACGTAGTTCAGCACCACATAGCGAGGCGTGACCATTACGATTTCCGCCTCGAATGGGACGGTGCACTTTTGAGCTGGGCGGTTCCGAAAGGCCCATCCTATAACCCCGCCGACAAAAGGCTTGCCGTCAGGGTGGAGGACCATCCGCTCGATTACCGAAATTTTGAAGGGACAATTCCCAAAGGGCAATACGGCGGCGGCACCGTAATGCTTTGGGACGAGGGCTTTTGGGAGTCTCGTTCCGACGTCGGCGTCGGGCTTAGTGAGGGGTCGCTTAAATTTGAGCTTTACGGACAGCGCCTTAAAGGAAAATGGGCGTTGGTGCGCCTGAAAGACAAAGAGAGCGCTCAGGAAAACTGGCTTTTGCTCAAAGAAAAAGACGAATATGCCTATTTGACCGAAATAAGCGGGTTTGACACAAGCGTAAGGACGGGGCGCACGATGGAGGAAATCGAAAAAAGCGAAAATAAGGGCTCAAAAACCGTCAAAAACCCGATAAAAACCGCGAAAGCGCAGCTTGCCAAGTTAGTAGACAAGGCGCCCGAGGACGGAGAGTGGCTTTATGAGCTGAAATACGACGGCTATAGGATTTTAGCGTTTGTAGAAAGCGACAAGGTGCGGCTTGTGACGCGAAACGGCAACGAGTTGACAGGCAGGTTCGGCGATGTCGCCGATTCGTTGGCCTTGCTTGCGGGCAACAGGGCCATGATTTTAGACGGGGAAATGGTGATTACCGATGCTGAGGGTAGGACGGATTTTCAGGCGCTGCAAAATTATATGAAAAATCCTACTAAACAAAACCTTACCTACATTATTTTCGACCTTCTGGCACTGGACGGCGAGGATTTGAGAAAACGCCGCCTGATTGACAGAAAGGAATTGCTGGAAAACCTAATGAAAGGCGCGCCAAAAAATCTCTATTACAGCAAATCCGTCAAAGGAAACGGCGAGGAAAGCTTTGACGCCGCCTGTAAATACGGCTTGGAGGGAATTATCGGCAAAAGGGCCGACTCCGCCTACAGCGGCATGCGGAACGGCGACTGGATAAAACTCAAATGCCGTAACGAGCAGGAATTTGTAATCGGCGGTTATACGCTTTCGGACAAGAAAACGGAAGGAGGCGGAGTAAGCTCGCTTTTGCTTGGTTTTTACCGCGAAGAAACTTTGATTTACGCGGGACGGTCGGGGACGGGCTTTACCGAAAGGACGCGAAAAGAATTCGAGAAAAAATTCGGGAGTTTAAAAATCGGCAAATGCCCCTTTTCAGAAGAACCGAAACCCAATAAAAACGAAGCGATAATATGGCTTGAGCCTGAGATGGTAGCGGAAATTAAATTCGCGGAATGGACAGACGAAAACCTTCTCAGACAGGCGAGTTTTAAGGGGCTTAGGATGGATAAAAACCCAAAGGAAGTAAAAATGGAAAAAGCGGTAAAAAACACGGACGAAAGCAAAAATAAGACGCCGGCGAGAAAAACACGCAAACCCGCGAAAAACAGCGACGGCTCGGTACAAATCGGAGAAATAACGGTTACCAGCCCCGACAAGGTGATATTCGTTAACCCGCTTGTAAAAAAAGCCGATGTCATAGGATATTACGAAAAAGTCGCGGAACGCATGATGCCTTATGTCGGGGACAGAATTTTAAGCATCGTACGCTGCCCCAAAGGCGTGAGCTCGTCCTGCTTTTTTAAAAAGCACCCGGGTTCGGTCGGCGAGGGAGTGGTTACGGTTCTCGTCAAAACAAGCGGCGGTGCGGAGGACGATTATTTTTATCTCGACAGCGTTTCGGGGCTTTTATGGGAGGCGCAGATGGGCACGCTGGAATTTCACATTTGGGGCAGCCGTATAAAAACTATTGAAAAGCCTGACATGATGGTGTTCGACATGGACCCCGACGTAGGGATGAGTTTAGGTGATGTGCGCCGCGGCGTTAAAGATCTCAAAAGCCTGCTCGACGAGCTAAAGTTGGTATCCTTTCTTAAAACGAGCGGCGGCAAGGGCTACCACGTCGTCGTGCCTTTTGAGCCGTCGGTAGAGTGGGACGTTTTTCACGATTTTGCAAAAAGCATAGCCATGGTGATGGAAAGTAAATGGCCCGAGCGTTACACAAGCAATATACGAAAAGAAAAGCGCAAAGGCAAAATTTTTATCGACTGGATCAGGAACGCCAGAGGTGCCACAAGCGTCGCGCCTTATTCGCTTAGGGCAAGGGACGGGGCCTACGTTTCAATGCCTATTGAATGGAAGGAACTAAACAAAATCGCGCCCAACGGCGTTGACATGGCGGGCGCGCTTAAAAGGATTAAATCCACCGACCCGTGGAAGGATTTTTATAAAACTTCTCAAAGTCTCAAATTATAGGGAAAGTGGAATTTTTCTACGGTTAAAAATTTGTAATTAAGTGGAGGGATAACAAAATAATATATTTATTAGGGGTAATTCCTGCCGTTTTGACATAAAATGTAAAGTTAATTAATTTAACGGGGCGTAATAGTATTTCAAATAGTAATGCAATTTATTTTGCTGAAATTAATAGACCATTGCCAGTTTAATTATTAAGCGATTTGCTGAAACAATAAAATTATTTTTTATTTTTAAAAACATTGGTTGTTAATTAATTTTTGAGAAATTTCGTTTTTTAAAACGGGTTTATTAAATTAAATTTCAGTCTTTTTTATAGCAACTTTATAAGTTTTACCTTCTTTTTCAAATTAGCCTTTATTTCTAAAGCGCTGTAATTAATTTCAATCTAATTTATTGACATATTTCTTATTCTGAATATAATAGTTTATACAGAAACCGTTTACAAATAAACTAATATGGAGGAAATCAATATGTATAAAAATAATTACGATGTTATTGTGGTGGGGGCGGGCCCGGGAGGGACGACAGCCGCGTCTCTCCTTGCAAACGCGGGTAAAAAGGTTTTACTTGTCGACAAAAACCCGAAGCCTGGAGGCAGGATGATGACTGTCAAAAAAAACGGCTTTACTTACGAGCTTTTTCCCATCAACTGCGTGCCGCAGCACAATTCGCTTTTTGAAAAACTCAGCGAAATTTTGAGCAAGCAAGGTCAAGTGAATTTGATAAAAGGCGACGACTTCGGCATTGGCAAGCTGTTTTATCAGAACAACGAAAAAATCACCTCGTGGAGCATGGGTTTCGGCTTTTCGAGTATGATTAAAATGCCCGCGTTTATCGGCATCAAACCGTGGGATTTGCGAGCGCTTTTTCAGATACTCAGGGTTTACAACAAGCTCCGCAAGCTGACGGACACTGAAATTGAAAAATTGTACGATATTTCCGCGATGGAATATTTCGACAGCCTGGGGACTGTGCCAAAGGGTTTTCGTACTTTTATGTTGGCTACGTTCGGCGAGGGCGCATTCGAGATGACATCCGACCGCGTCGCGGCGGGCGAGATGGTAAAAATGTTTCAAGTGACGCTAAAAGGCAGCGGCGGAAGGTACTACGAAGGCGGAGTGGGGCATTTTTTTGAGACTATGGCTAAAACAGTGGAGGAAAAAGGCGGCAAACTCTTGATGAAAACGCGCGTTGCGTCCGTTGACGTCGAAAACGGCAGGGCTGTCGGTGTCACG
>DAITPX010000030.1:8087-8681 GCA_036833365.1 Clostridia bacterium
GTAACAGACCTTGCACCAGGGTACGACCATATAACATCTGCCACACGACCGAAAAAGGCGAAAAATTTACCGCGCCCATTGTAGTCAGCAACGCGGGAATCAGGCAAACCGTGCTGAAGCTTGCGGGCGAAGAGTATTTCGCGCCCGAGTATGTCGAAAAAATCAAAAAAATGGAAAACAATCTGGGTTGCGTCGGTTACAGATACTTTACAAACCGGCCGATTTTGAAGTATCCTATGATGGTGATGTTCCCCGAGGGCTGCGTTTCGCACTACAACGAGTTCGAAGCGTTCGAAAATGGAGAGAAGCGCCCCGAAAGCGGATATATTTATGTCGGGACTACCTCGCTTTACCCAAACATGTCGCCTGAGGGAAAGCAGGTTATTTACGCGGTTGTCTCATGTCTGCCCGACATAAAGGTAAACCCCAAGCCATACTTGGAATATATCGAAAAAGAGGCGAAAAAAATTGTGCCCGAGCTTTTTGCAGAGGGGGCTGTCGAGTATAAGGAAATTATGACCACCGCGATAGTTCCGTCCGTAGGCAACGACGCGATATTCGGCGGGCAGGGCGGAGAGTCCTACGGTATAGCCA
>DAITPX010000030.1:8691-11382 GCA_036833365.1 Clostridia bacterium
CTCGATCCTTCCTATGCCGTCGATCTCCACTCGCACCGTATCGCCGCTCTTGAGGAATTGCGGCGGATTGAGGCCCTGGCCCACGCCGGCGGGCGTGCCCGTCGCGATAACGTCGCCGGGATACAGCGTGATGCCGCGCGAGCAGGTTTCGATCAGCGTGGGAATGTCGAAGATGAGGTCTTCGGTATTGCCGTCTTGGCGCAGCTCGCCGTTCACCCAGCAGCGCACCCGGGGGCAGGCGGGCCCCGGCAGGCCAAAGGGCGATACGCCGATTAAAGGATTGTATATCGTAGGCAACGACGCCGCGGGGTTCGGACTGGGAACGCACCAGGCGGTGGATTCGGGATTTAAAATATACGAAATGATAACGGGGGAAAAACTTTGAGAAACTACAAATTCAGCGGAAACTTTTTGTACTACGTTCGTCTGATAAAGCGACTGCAGGAAAATATGCTTAAGCAGGCGGCGAGTAGCTGCGGCTTGGATTTTCCAGAGGCGGATGTCCTCTTATTTTTGCGCGAGAACCCGGGCTTCGACACCGCGCGGGACGTGGCGGTTTACCGCGGCGTATCCAAGGGCTATGTCAGCAAGGCTGTGGAAACGCTTGTTAAAGAGGGCTTCCTCGAGGTGCGTCCCGACAAATCCGACCGCAGGATGCAGCATTTGATTATCGCCGAAAAAGCGAAAAAAGCCGCGGAAGCGCTCCACGACGCGCAGATAAATTTTTATGCCGCCGTCACCGCAGGCTTATCCGATGTCGAATTGCACGGTATGCTTTCGGCAATAGAGAAATGTGCCGCGAATGTACAGTCGGCCGTTGAAAATATTTAATTTAAAGATAGCGGTTGACAGGTCGGACTGCAAATAACCTATTGAAGCTTCCGTCGGAGTATTTTAGATATATAAGTAATCCGTTTTAATATCCGTCAAACAATACGAACAGAAATAAATATAATCCTGCGCGTTATGTTGATTTTATTTGTTAAATATTGTTGCCGAAATTCAACCCTATTTTAAACCGCGCGGCTTTAGTGCCGATAAAAAGGCGTTTAAAAACGCTTTTTAAAATTTATTTCAGGTTTTTACCTATCCTGCGACGTTTAATTTTTCGCTAAGTTCTTTTCTTTAAAATAAAAAAACGTGAAAATTAAAACTTCAAGTTATTGACACAATTATATTTTCTTATATAATAGTTAATATTGAATTTTAAAGAAGCGATGTAAAAAATTTAAAATTAACAAGCGCTTTCGCATGGCGGAATAAAGGCTTATCGCGAAAAAATTTACAAGGCCGTGAAAGATACGGTTTTGAGGGGTATAGAAAATGACAAAGCATATTTTTGTAACCGGAGGGGTGGTGTCGGGTTTGGGCAAGGGCATCACCGCGGCTTCGCTGGGCAGGCTGCTTAAGGCGCGGGGTCTTAGGGTGGCCGCCCAAAAGCTCGACCCCTATATCAACGTCGACCCCGGCACTATGAGCCCTTATCAGCACGGCGAGGTTTACGTTACCGAGGACGGCGCCGAAACCGACCTCGACTTGGGGCATTACGAAAGGTTTATCGATGAAGATCTCAACAAGTTTTCAAATTTGACGACGGGAAAAATTTTTCTCGACGTAATCCAAAAGGAACGGCGCGGCGAATACCTAGGCAGTACCGTCCAGTATATTCCTCATATTACCAACGAAATAAAGGCGTTTGTCTACTATGTGGGCAAAATGACCGCCGCCGACGTGGTCATCACCGAAATAGGCGGAACGACTGGCGATATTGAAAGCCAGCCTTACCTCGAGGCTATCCGCCAAATCGGGCACGAAACGGGCAAGGGCAACTCGCTTTATATACACGTCACGCTCGTGCCGTATCTTTCGGCGTCGGGCGAGCACAAATCCAAGCCCACCCAGCATTCCGTCAAGGAGCTTCAGGGCATGGGGATTTCACCCGACATAATAATCCTGCGTTGCGACCAGCCCATCGGGGACAAAAGCATTTTCCGCAAAATCGCCGATTTTTGCAATGTGAGGCCCGACTGCGTAATAGAAAATGTCACGCTGCCCGTGCTTTATGAAGCGCCGCTTATGCTTGAAAATTCGCACTTGTCGGACATAGTGTGCCGCGAGCTCAATATCAGTGCGCCGCCGCCAGACCTCGACGAATGGAAAGCTTTGGTCGAGCGCATAAACAACTGCTCAGAAACCGTAAAAATCGGTTTGGTCGGCAAATATGTGCAGTTTCACGACGCTTATTTGTCAGTCACCGAGGCGCTTAACCACGCGGGCTATGCGTTTTCGTCCAAGGTGGACATCAAATGGATAGATTCCGAAACGCTGAACGCGACGAATTGCCAAAGCGTTTTAGCCGGCGTGGACGGGATTTTGGTTCCCGGCGGGTTTGGCAGCCGAGGAGTGGATGGCATGATTTTGTCGGCGAAATACGCCCGTGAGCATAAAGTGCCGTATCTCGGGATTTGCCTAGGAATGCAGACCGCGGTGATAGAGTTTGCCCGAAACGCGGCGGGACTAACCGACGCCGATTCGGGAGAATTCAGCGAAACCTCGGCGCACAAGGTCATAGACTTTTTGCCGGGGCAAAACGAGGGCGTCGATAAAGGCGGCACATTAAGACTCGGTGCATATCCCTGCAAAATCGTCACCGGCACTTTTATGGAAAAATGCCACGGCAAGCTTCTCGTC
>DAITPX010000031.1:0-11305 GCA_036833365.1 Clostridia bacterium
CAAAATGGGCTGGTAAAGGTTCAAAACAATAAGCGCCGCGATAGCGATAAAGGTGACCATAAACAACCCGACATACGGTTTCGCGTACTTTAGTAGCCTTATCAATGAATTTTTGCCCAATTTAATTTTTGAGGTTTCGCCGTTCATTAGTCTTCCTCGTTAATCATTTTTTCCAGCTGTTGCTTTTTATACAATGAATAATACAGGCCCTTTTCCTGCAACAACGACCTGTGGTTGCCCTGCTCGATTATTTCGCCGTTGTCGATAACGATGATTTTGTCCGCGTGCTGCAACGCCGACAATCTGTGGGCTACGATAATATTCGTTTTGCCCTTGCGCTTTTCTTTGAGGTTTTTAAGTATCCTTTCCTCCGTATCGGTGTCGACCGCCGAAAGCGAATCGTCCATTATAAGTATTTTGGGCTCTATTATATACGCCCGCGAAATCGAAACTCTCTGCTTTTGCCCGCCGGAAAGCGTGACGCCTTTTTCGCCTACCACGGTATCGTAGCCGTCGGGAAATTCCGCTATATTCTCGTGCACACAGGAAAATTCCGCAGCTTCTTTTATTTCGTCCATGGATTTGTTTCCGCCGGCAAAATCTATATTGTTGCCTATAGTGTCCGAAAACAAAAAGCTGTCCTGTGTAACATAACCGATGTTAGTGCGCAGCTGTTTTATGGGCATACCTTTAATATCCGTATTGCTGACAAAAATCATTTCGTTTTCGGCGTCGTAAAGCCTGACAAGCAAGTTTAAAAGAGTGGTCTTGCCCGAACCCGTCCTGCCCACGATGCCCAATGTCTGCCCTTCGTTAAGGTCGAAAGAAATATTTTTTAATGCGGGTATGTCATTTTCCGGATAGAAAAACGTGAGATTCCGAACCGACACGCTGCCGGAAAAGCTTTCTATTTCCTGTACCTCCGGCCTGTCGCTTATGTCAAATTTTGCGTCCAAAACGCTTTCTATCCGTTTAAGCGAAGCGGAACCCATCGTAATCATATTTATGGACATTCCGACCGCCGTCATAGGCCAAACTAGCATTCCAAGATATTGGATGAAAATAGTGAAATCGCCTATGGAAATATCGCCGCCGAGGGCGATATAGCCTCCGAACGCTATCGCTGCAGCAAATGCCAAACCCGTTATCAAAAACATGAGCGGGTCCATGATAGCGCTTGTTTTCATGAAATTTATATTTTTCGATAAATAATTTTGATTGACTTTTTCAAAAGAATCTATCTCTTTTTTCTGCTGAACGAACGCCTTTATAACCTTTATCCCCGAAATATCTTCCTGTACAAAATCCGAAATCCGTGAAAAAGCCTCCTGCCTCGCATAAAACTTTTTAAAAAGCTTGGGACCCAAAAGCCCCGTTACCACGGCTATAATTGCCAGCGGAATGACGGACACCGCAGTCAGCGAGGGGCTGACAAGCGTTACCATGCCGGATAAAATAAATATCAAAAGACAGGCCACGTCGAATATCATCATAATGCCCATCCCCATGGCCTGTCGCACCGCTTCGAGGTCGTTGGTAATGTACGCCATGATTTCGCCCGTCTTATGCTGCTGGTAATAATTTTGCGAAAGCCCTTCAAGATGGCGGAATAAATCATTCCTTATATCGCGCTCAATTTTTCTCGACGTACCGAAAATAAAATACCGCCACGCAACCCTGCCGAGTACTATGCCTACCGCCATCAATAATATTTTCAAGGCGTCGCCTATGAGTCTTTCCTCTGTTAAGGAAGTGTTTTTCAGAGAATCGATTACCCCTCCGATATAAACGGGTATTTTGGTTTGGGCATAATCAATAACGACCAAAAAGAAAATACCGAGTACATAACTCAGCCAATATTTTTTCAAAAAACTTCTTATGTAAGAGCTTTTTATTAAGCTTAAAATGCCGCTTTTTTTATTTTCTTTTGTCATAGTCTTTAAAAAATATGTTTAAATCGGTTAGAAGATAATAGCATAATATCGTTTTTTCTGCAACAATAATCGGACTCAAAACCAAACTTTTTGACAAACGAAAACATTTAACCTCTCCGTTTGAAAGCGGATCAAGTTAAATGACAATTGTCAATATTTTTGGATATTGTTCAATAATTGAATGAGATAATTCGCAGATTTTAGATTGATTAAAAATGTTTAGCCATTTGAGCCGTAGTAGTCGGATTGGATGCCGTAATAGTCGTTGACGGCCTTTCGTACTTTTTCGGTGAAATCGAAGGTTACGGTATAGCTGACAGCCATCGGGATGTGGGGATATTCTTCGGCACGCGAGATTAACTCCTTTACAAAATCACCTATGTCGGAAGATTTCAGCTCCTCGGGGATGACTACGCCGCTCGCAACTATAAAGTCGAGGCATTCGTTCTCCGACATGTCGGACAGCTTGACGTTGGCGCCCCACCCGCAGGCGGCGAAGGCCGATAAAAGTGCGACGATTAAAACGGAAAGCAATATTATTTCGGCGGTTCGAGTGCTTGAAGACTTGCTTTTTCGGGCACTGCCCCTGAAAAGAAACGATTTTTTCATACCAAATCTCCTTTTTTATATTATAATATATTTCCATATAATGTCAATAAGCCCATAATAATTATATTATATGTTCAAGAAAACGGTATACTAAGTTTGGAGGGGATAAAAATGAAGACAATTTACGTTGCGGGAGGATGTTTTTGGGGCGTTCAGGAATATTTCAAGCGGCTTAAGGGCGTTTTGGCGACGGCCGCGGGCTACGCCAACGGCGATACCGCCAACCCGACCTATCGGGATTTGGCAGCTCACCTCGCGTCGCACGCCGAAACAGTAAAAATCGACTACGACGAAAAAATCATTTCCACCGAAAAGATAGCCGAACACGTTTTGCGCATTGTGGACCCTTATTCGGTCGACCGACAAGGCGGTGACGTCGGGCACCAATACCGAACGGGAATTTATTTTGCCGATTCGGCCGAGGGCGAAAAAATCAAAAAATATCTCAATTCGGTGGAAGGCAGCGAAAATTTCGCGCTGGAAGTCAAGCCGCTTCTAAACTTTTACTCCGCGGAGGATTACCATCAGGATTATTTGGCAAAAAATCCGGGAGGGTACTGCCACGTAGATTTTTCCAAAATCCGAAAAGAGGAACTGAAATAGTTTTTAAAATTATATTTCGAGCATATCGAGCTTACGCTCTTTTTAGTCTGGCGCTTTTGAAACTGAAAGATAAATCTCACCCCGATTTCGTTGATTGAACAACGCGAAAAACGGGTTTCGGTTATGACGCATTTTTGAAGTCTTTAAGAAACGCGGCTAACTTTATTTTTGAAGCCGATTTATAATCGAAATAATCATTGTCTGTTTAGCGGGAGAGGTTAATATTTAAAGGTTTCCTGTTAATTTTGAATTAAATAACAAAGCGGCGGAGTTATTAGTATAAAATTTGTGCCATTGAATGCTAAAAAACAAAAGTAATTATAAAACGCGGGATTTTTAATTAATTTAAAAAACCGGCTAATACTTTATTTAAAAATTAACCGTATCTGCCCGGCAGCCGCTTATATATTGAAAATTTTTTTCTTCATCATAAAAAACCGTGAGGACAATTTTACTGAAACTTATGCGTTGTGTTTATTTAAATCTAAGCAATATTAAGAATTAAGCTTGTCTTGTCTGTATGAAATAAAAGGATACTGCAACGGCAGTTATTTATAACAATTTTTACAAAAAATTTGCGCTGCTATAAGCAAAAGCAACCGTGGTAATCGGTTGCTTTTGCGTTCAGCTTAGCTTTTCGATGATTTCTTTTACTTCCCTCTCGCCCTGCGAAAGCGTTTCAACTTCGCTCGGCTCGAGATATGTAAGCAGGGTAAGCAGTTCGCCCACGTGCACCCTCTCTTCGTCGCGGATATCCGTCCAGACCGCCCTCGCCACCGCGTCGTCGGTAGCGTTGAGATGAGCGTCGTACTGGTTTATCGCGTCGAGCTCGCCGATTATGTCACGGCGTATCGCCGCGATAAGCTCGGCCTTGTTTTCAAATTTCAATAAAACACCTCCCCTTCGGGTTTTACGGTATATTATGAAATTTTTGATAAATCTGTTACACGATTACGTGCGGCATAACCAGCAAGCTTACTATCACAAAATAAATCAGCACCGACAATACGTCTACGACGGTCGTGATTATGGGCAGCGAAACAAGCGCGGGGTCGATTTTGGCGAGCTTTGCCAAAAACGGGAGTATAACGCCCAAAAGCTTGGAAAGGACGACCGTAAAAAACAGCGTCAGCCCGAACGCCAGGCAAAGGTACCATGTCTGGGGTGTGGTGAGGCTTGCGCCGTACATAATCCAAACGAGCGGAATGTCGGCTACTGCCAGCGTCAGGCCCGCAAGCGAGCCGATGCCGAGCTCTTTGGCAAATACCCTGAAAAAGTCGCGCGTTTCTATTTCGCCCAAAGCCATTGCGCGTATAATCGTCGCGCTGCTTTGCGACGCCGAATCCCCGCCCGTGTCCATAAGCCGCGGAATGAACGCCACCAAAAGAGGCAGCGCCGCGAAAACGCTTTCGTAGTTTGTGATTACAAGCCCCGTCAGAATACCCGAAATCATAAGCAGTATGAGCCATACGATACGTTTGCTCCAATGCCTGAAAACCGAGGTTTTCAGGTAGCTTTCCGTTGTGGGCGCGACGGCGCTCATCAGGTTGATATCCTCCGTCGCCTCCTCCTCCAAAACGTCCAGCGCGTCGTCGACGGTGATTATTCCCACGAGCCTTTGCTCGTTGTCCACAACGGGGATGGCCATAAAGTCGTAGTTGGCGAGCGCTCTGGCCGCGTTTTCCTTGTCGTCGTGGGTTTTGACGTAAACGCAGTTTTCGTCCATTACGTCGGCAATTTTTTTGTCCATGTCGGACAAAAGCAGCATCCTTATGGTAACGTAGCCTATGAGCTTCTTTTGCGAATCGGTGACGTAGCAGGTGTAAATCGTTTCGCTCTCAAACCCTTCCTCCCTGATATGTTGGAAAGCTTCCATTACCGTCATATCCTTTTTTAAGGAAATGAACTCGGTGGTCATTATGCTGCCCGCGCTGTCGTCGGGGTACTGCAGAATTTCGTTGATTTCTTTGCGCGTTTTGGCATCGGCGTGCTTCAAAATCCTTTTGACAACGTTCGCGGGCATTTCTTCGATTATGTCCACGGTATCATCGACGAAAAGCTCGTCGAAAACAGCTTTTAGCTCCTTGTCGGAAAAGGACTGTATCCACGATTCCTGACGGGCGTTGTCAAACTCGACGAACGTCTGCGCCGCAAGCTCTTTCGGCAGCAGCCTGAAAATAATCAGCGACTCCCGGTCGGGAATGTCCCAAAGCGCCGCCGCTATGTCGTAGGGTTCCATTTGGTTCAACATCGTTTTGAGCACCAAAAACTGTTTTTGATTCAATAAATCGGTTATTTGCTGGCTGATTTCTTTCATTTTGCCACCTCCTTTTGCATTGCATAAAAAAATCCCGCCGTTTCGGCAGGAAAGCAATCAATTTTTTTAAAATTGGTTCCATACAAGCTTTAGTATCGCAAGGCGATGAAGCTGCGTTAGGTCGCGCCTTGAATCGACACAACCTGCTGGCCCTCTCAAAGTGTCTCCACTTTTTTGCGGCAGCAGCCCTTATCCCTGCGGTAACCTTACCTACCGGATGGTTTGATTTTATTACATCGCGCCCGCTTTGTCAAGATTTTTCGCCCCCGCAAAAAATAAAAACCGGGGCGAAAATATTTAATCGCCGAGTATTTCTCAGAGCGCGCGTATACTATATTTCACTTTATGCCGTTTGTGCCGTCTGCCGTGATAATTGACAAAATTTTAATTATATAAACGTTCATATAACAAAAGCGGCGCGAACCGCCGCGCCGCCCTCTCTTTATTTTGGACTAAATCAATATGCAAATCAGGCTGCCTTTGCCCTCGTTTACTATCCTGCCCACCGTTTTCCTCAGTTTTTCCTGAGCGTCGGGCGGCATGGAACCAAGCTTGCTGTTGAGCCCTTCCTTGGCCAGGCTCGCAAGAGATTTTCCGAAAATGTCGGTTTGCCAAATCCCCTTGGGGTTGTTTTGGAATTCAGACAGCAGGTACTGGCTTTGCTGTTCGCTGCCCACCATGGGGTTAACTTCCGTAGTGACGTCCACCCTCATTATATGCAAGCTGGGAGCGTTTGCCCTGAGCCTGACGCCGTACCTCGCGCCCGCCTTTACGATTTCGGGGTCGAGAAGCGTCATTTCCTCAAAGGAAGGCGTAACCACTCCGTAACCCGTCGCCGCGACGTCGTCGAGCGCGCCTTTCATGACGTCGTATTGTTTTTTTGCCTTGGCGCAGCCTGTTACAAAGCTCATAAGCCCGAACTCGTCGCTTATGTCCATTCCCGCCTCTTCGGACAAAATGGTGTAGAACATATGTTCTTTAGGCTCTATTTTGTAATTCGCCACGCCCTCGCCCATTGCAAGGTTGGCGACTACGGGCTTGTTGATGTTGTCGTCCTCCTCAAAGCCGTCCAGCATACGCTGCGCGTCGCGCATTTTGGTAATAACGCCCGCGTTTTGCTTAATTTTTTCGATTATACCGGCAATGAACCTGTTGTCGGAAGGCAGGGTCTGCATCCATTTGGGAATGGCGAAAACAAGCTTTTTGATGGGGAATTCGTCCAGAATATTCTTTAAAACCGCCTCGATGCCTTTTCCGTCCAGATTGAGCACGTCGGTGGGGATTACGGGAACGCCGTATTTTTCATTGAGGGACGCTGCCAGCTTGACGGTCTCTTCCGCGCCGGGGTGGGTCGTGTTCAGAACGACCACGAAAGGTTTGCCCAGCTCGCTAAGCTCGTTTACAACCTGTTCCTCGGCCGAAACGTAATTGGCGCGCGGAATTTCGCTTATCGTGCCGTCGGTCGTCACCACTACGGCTATTGTGGAATGCTCGTTAACCACCTTTTGGGTGCCGATTCGCGCCGCTTCCTCGAAGGGCAGCGCCTGCTCCGACCAAGGCGTTTTTACCATGCGGGCTTTTTCGTTTTCCTCGTGCCCCATCGCGCCGTCGATAAGGTAACCCACGCAGTCTATCAGACGGGCGTTTACTACCATATTGTCCGCAACGGAAATCTGCACCGCCTCGTTGGGCACAAATTTTGGCTGCGTCGTCATTATGGTTTTTCCTTCGGCGGACTGAGGCAGTTCGTCCACCGCCCTTTTCTTTGTGTTTTTATTTTTGATATTGGGCAACACAAGCTTTTCCATAAAGTTGGTGACAAAGGTGGATTTTCCCGTCCTGACGGGCCCCACCACCCCTATATAGATGTCACCGTTAGTCCGACGGGCGATATCGCCGTAAATGTCGTACTGTTGTTGCATTATTCTACCTCCGTTTACAATTAGTAAATTTTATGCGCGGGAAAATAACGGTAGAACAAAAACGCCCGTTTTTAAATCGGGGCGTTTTTAGACGAATTTAAATATTCTGATTTAGCGGTTTTCGCGCATTTCGCCTTTTTTCGGCAATTAACGACAAAAAGCTTTTTTATATCTTGGAAGCAAATCGAATAAACTTTGAGGTTCTAATAAGTTAGTCTTCCTTTTCCTCGCCGCTTTTTACTATGAGCTTTATCGGCGTACCCCTAAGGTCGAAAGCCTTTCGGAGGTAGTTCATAATATAACGCCTATACGCGTGGTGCATGATTTTCGGGTCGTTGACGAACAGCACAAAGGTGGGCGGCTTTGTCGCGGGCTGGGTGCAGTAGCGGATTTTTAGCCTTTTGCCGTTAAGCGACGGCGGCTCGACGGCCGAAACCGCGTCTGCTAAAATTTCGTTCAGAAGCCCGGTCGTGGCCCTGAAGGAGGTTTTTTCGTAAACCATGTCGGCCAGTTCCCAAAGCTTTTTGACTCGCTGGCCCGTGAGCGCCGAAACGGTCACCGACACAAAGTAGTCCATAAAAGCCAGGTCTGCGGAAAGCTTTTTTTGATATTCGTTGACGGTGTTGGTGTCCTTTTCAATCAAATCCCACTTGTTGAGGACTATAACAGAGGGCTTGCCCTCCTCGTGCGCATAGCCCGCCAGCCTGACGTCCTGCTCGGAAATTTCTTCCGACGCGTCCAGCAGCAGAAAACACACGTCGGCGCGCCTTATGGCGGCAAGCGAACGCATAACGCTGTACTGCTCGACGTCGTCCTTTATGGAACGCTTGCGGCGCACGCCCGCCGTATCTATCAGCGTGTAGCTTCGCCCGTCAATCGTGACGTCGGTGTCGATGGCGTCGCGCGTGGTGCCCGCCATGTCGGAAACGATTGTGCGGTCATAGCCCAAAAGGTTGTTGACGAGAGAAGACTTACCCACGTTGGGCTTACCCACAACGGCGATTTTGATTTTTTCGCTTTCGTCAGGCTCTTCTTCCACATCGGGAAAATAGCCGATAACCTCGTCCAAAACGTCGCCCAAGCCTTTTTTCTGCTCGGCGGAAATCGGCACGGGTTCGCCCATTCCGAGCGAATAAAAGTCCGAAAGGTCAAGGTTAGAAAAATCGTCGATTTTGTTTACCGCCAAAATCGTTGGCTTGCTCGTTTTGCGCAAAATCTGCGCGACGTCGTAGTCGTCGGACGTAAGACCCTCTTTGCCGTCGACGATAAACAAAATAACGTCGGCGAGCTCCATGGCGAGCTCCGCCTGTTTGACGATATGGCGGTGCATTTGGTCGTCGCTTTTGAGGCGTATGCCGCCCGTGTCCACCATCGTAAATTCCCGCCCCAGCCAGCTGGCGTCGGCGTAAATGCGGTCGCGCGTGACGCCGGGCGAGTTGAGAACTATCGAGATGCGGCTTCCCGCAACCTTATTGAAAAACGTCGATTTGCCGACGTTCGGTTTGCCGACAATGGCGACTAATGGTTTCATACGTAATCTCCGTTTAGAAGGGCGGCGCACAAGGCGTAGCCGTCGGTAATTTTTTCTATTTTTCTGCCCAAAGTTTTTTCCAGCCCGGCAAGGGTAGTCCCGTCCAAAAATACGTCCTGAAACTCCCTGAGCATAACGGCGGGTATCAAAACGACGTCGCCGACTTCGCGCCCGTGCAGCTGAGCGGCGATATCGCGCCCCGTCACGAGCCCCGAGACGGTTATTGTATGCCCGAAAAAGTCGTTTTTTATAGCTATTACCTCGGCTTTTAGTTTGGGGAACAGCTTTTCAGCGGTTTTTACCATTTCCTCGACGTGCGCTTTGCCCGATTCGCCGCAAACCAAGGTAAAGCTCGTTTCCTTGGCCGAGGTCGCGTCGGATATGGCGAGGTTAAATTCGTGCCTCATCTGCGCCACAATACCCACGCCGTTTTCTATCTGGTCGAAATCGCCGTACTTGTCCGCGTCGGGCAGCGGCAGCCCTGCGTCGATGTAAAATTCGTCGGAGCAGTAAGCGAATCCTTCCCCGCCGCCGAAAGCCTCGCGATTGAAACCGTCTACGAGCGAAATTACTTCTCTTGCCTGACTTACGGTATAAGGCTTGAGGTCGAAAAGCTTTTCGCGGTGGCAGGTCAGCCCCACCGGCACTATCGCCACGCTTTTTACGCTTGGGTAAAGCGAACGGAGGTCGCGGAGGGTTTTCCTGAGGTTTTCGCCGTCGTTAATATCGGGGCAAAGCACTATCTGTGTGTTCATCGTTATGCCGTTTTCGGCGAAAAGCTTTAAAAGCGGCATAATCGGCTCTGCCTTTGGGTTGCCCAAAAGGAAGCGCCTTAAATCCGTGTCCGTAGCGTGCACCGACACGTAAAGCGGGCTGAATTTTTTTGCGACAATCCTGTGCTTGTCCTCGTCGGTAAGGTTTGTGAAGGTGACGTAATTGCCGCAGGCAAAGGAAAGCCGCCAATCGTCGTCCTTGACGTACAGCGTTTTGCGCATGCCTTTGGGAAGCTGGTCGACAAAGCAGAAAATACACTTGTTTCTGCAAAAATTCGGTTTGAGGTAGCTGTCGTCGTCCAAAATCAGCCCCAATTCCTCGGCGCTGTCTTTTTTGACGTTTTTGGTCACAAGGCCGTCGCCGGTCTTGACGGTGACGGAAAATTCGTTCATGCCGTCATAATAGGCAACGTCCAAAATATCAGCGGCTTTTTCGCCGCCGATTTCAACAAGCTCGCCCGGGGGAATTTTTAAACGCCGCGCGGGAGAGTTTTTTTGAGTTCCTATAATTTTCATGAGGATTTTTGCGGCATCGTTACAAAATCGAACAAATCTATGTCGTAGGTAAAGGTTTTGTTGTCGAGATAATACAAAGGCGATTTGCCGTCGAAATGAAAAGCTATCCTGTGGCACACCAAAAGCTGTTTTGCCACTTTGTATTTTTTGTTTATCGCGTTTATACCGTATTTGCCGTCGCCTAAAATAGGCATTTTTTCATATGCGAGGTGCGCCCTTATTTGGTGCGTCCTGCCCGTCACGAGCTTGACCTCCAAAAGGCTGAGCTCGCCGTACTGCTTGATTTTTTTGTAATGCGTTTCTATCGGAATATATCCTTGTTTTGGAAGGGGGGAGATATATACCTGGCCTTTTTTGGCGTCCTTAAATAAAAATGCCTTAAGCACGACGTTGCCGCCTTTTTTCGGCGAGCCCGTCACTATCGTGAGGTATTTTTTGTCGATTTCGCGCTGCTTAAAAACGCGCAGCATTTCGTTTTCCGTTTGCTTGTTGAGCGCGAATACGACCAAGCCCATGGTGTTGTTGTCCAGCCTGTGCACGGCAACGGGGCTGAGCTCCTCGAGCTGCGCGGACAGTTTTTCCTGAAGCGAATTTTCGCCCTGAACCTCTATCCCCTGCGGCTTGACTGCGATAAGGATGTTTTTGTCCTGAAAGGCGATTTCTACGGCGTCCTTTTCTCGGTCCTTGACATAAACGTAGACCACGTCGCCTTCGCGGAGCGCCACGTCGTCGCCCACGCGCACGCGGTTGACCTTTACGTTGCGGTTGCTTATGGCCTTGAGGATTTGAAAATGCCCGAGGTCGGTTTCTTTTGAAAGCAGCTCGTAGAGAGAACAATCGTTTTTTACGTTTATTTCTTGCAGCATATCTTTGATTATACACTAAAAAATTTCATGTGGCAATGATTGCGCCGAATTTTATCAATATTCGTCGTCGATTATGTAGTCGCAGTTGGCGGGCTTGGGCTTTGTTTTTCCGGGCGGGCAGGAACCTGACGCGGGAATCAGGTTGATTAAAACGCAGTCGCTGCCGATTTTTTGTATATGGCTCCATGGGACGAAAATATCGTCTTTAGAGCGGAAAAGGCGGCGTTCGCCGGG
>DAITPX010000032.1:0-11236 GCA_036833365.1 Clostridia bacterium
GACTGCGCTCGGCTATGGGCTATGCGGGGCTGGGCACGGTTGAGGCCATGCGTAAGCAGGCAAAATTTGTGCGTATAACAAACGCGGGACTTATCGAAAGCCATCCGCACGACATAAGCATTACCAAAGAGGCACCCAACTACAGCGTAAAAATCTAAGGGTGCGCCAAAATAAAATTATGAAAAAAGTACTTATAATCGATTTCGGCGGGCAGACCGTCCAGCTTATCGCAAAAATACTCAGGAAAAAACACGTTTACTGCGAGGTTTTTTCATGGAAAAGCGGGTACGAAAAAATCCAAGCATTTCACCCCGACGCATTAATTTTGTCGGGCGGGAACGATTCGGTATATCGGCATGACAGCCCTTTCGTTGACAAACGGGTGTACGAAATGGGCGTGCCCGTCTTGGGGATATGCTACGGCATGCACTACACCGCGCACGCTTTGGGCGGCAGCGTCGCCAAAGGCAAAGTCGCCGAATTCGGCAAGACCGAAATCCAAGCGAAAAACTGCGCGCTTTTCGAAGGCTTGCCGCCTAAGTTTGACGTTTGGATGAGCCATTTCGACGCGGCGGGAGCTCTTCCAGAGGGCTTTGAAACGATAGCTTATTCAAAAGACTGCCCTGTCGCGGCTTTTCAAAATGAGAAACGCGGCGTTTACGGCGTGCAGTTTCACCCCGAAGTCCACGGCTGCGAACACGGCGAGGACATAATAGGCAATTTTTTGAAAATAGCCAAAATAGAGGGTGACTTTTTGCTGGGCGGTTTTATTGAAAAAGCAATCGAGGATATACACGTTAAGGCGGCGGGCGGCAAGGTGCTCTGCGCCTTTTCGGGCGGGGTGGACTCATCAGTCGCGGCTATGCTTGCCCACAGGGCCGTGGGGGACAACCTCACGTGCGTGTTTGTCGACCACGGGTTTATGCGCAAAAACGAGCCAAAGGAAATTGAAAAAATTTTTTCGGGACAGATGGGGATAAACCTTATTTCCGTCGACGCCGAGAAGCATTTTTTGGACAAGCTCGCGGGAATAAGCGATCCCGAACAAAAGCGCAAAATTATCGGAGCGGAATTTATACGCGTGTTCGAAGCTGAGGCGAAAAAGCTAGGCAAAATCGACAATCTCGTTCAGGGGACGATTTACCCCGACGTGATAGAAAGCGGCAGCGGAAGCGGAGAGGTGATCAAATCGCACCACAATGTGGGCGGGCTACCGTCGGTGATGGATTTTAAGGGCGTTATCGAGCCGTTGAGGTACCTTTTTAAGGACGAGGTAAGGAAAGTCGGCTTGGAGCTTGGCCTGCCCGAATCGGTCGTAAACCGCCAGCCCTTCCCGGGACCGGGGCTTGCCGTGCGCGTTTTGGGCGAACTGACAAAAGAGCGGCTTGACGTTTTGCGCGACGCCGATGACATTTTCCGCGAAGAACTGGATGCGGCGGGACTATTGAATAGCGTTTGGCAGAGCTTTGCGGTGCTTACGCCGGTGCGCTCGGTAGGCGTAATGGGCGACAGGCGGACGTACGCCAATATGATAGCCCTAAGGGCGATAAACTCGGTGGACGGCATGACGGCGGACTGGGCGAGGATACCTTACGAGGTGCTGGATAAGGTCAGCCGCCGCATAACCAACGAATGTGACGGCATAAACCGTGTGGTTTATGACATAACGGGCAAACCCCCTGCGACTATAGAGTGGGAGTAACTCCGTTTTTGATTAGGACCTGTCGAAATTTCGGCTTCAAAAAACCAAACCATAGAAGAAGGCATTATTTGTTTGAAATAGTAGAATAACGTATGACAATTTTTATGACGTTGGTCGTTTGGAGGTTAAGCCTGAACAATCAAAATTCGTCGCGCCTGTTGAGAAATCACTCGCCGAGTGTTGGTTGTACCGTGATGCGGGAGTCGTTTTTCCGGCAGCGCTTGAAGCGGACGGGAAGGTCGCCGGATTTGATATCGATGAAAACAAAAAAGCGTTTTATGATATGGCGCATGATGATTGGGAAAGAGTATCAAGGAATGGGATACGGCCAACGAGCGGTTTCTCTTGCAATTGAAAAGAGCGAAAAGCGTTAAGAGCGTTGACCGTGTCATTGGGAATTTTATTGTGGGCAGTCAGGCTATGTATTTTATATTAAAAAAACTAGGATTTCAAACAAATCGGCGAAGAAGTGGACGACAATGAGATAATTGTGCGGCTTGACTTGTAAATACAGCGTGCGGATAAGGTCGGGTAAAGGTCGATAAATTTGGGAGATTATATATGCACGTGGCGATAACGGTATCCGTTATTTTAATTACGCTTGTGGCGGCTGTGCTTATCATTATGGCTTCTTATCACCACATTCGCTTAAAAGGGGATGCTTCCAAAATAGCAGCGATCGGTTCGTCGGTAGAGGTAGACGGCCGTTACATGAATATATTTGCGGAAGGGGCAAAGCGGTCCTATGACGCGCCGACAATAGTTTTGTTGTCAGGGTCGGGCGTCGTCGCGCCAATCTATGACTACAAAGTCCTTTATTCCAGGCTGACTCATACCTACAGAATTGTCGTGGCCGAGAAATTCGGATACGGTTATTCGGACGTCGGCGGTTTGCCCAGGGATGTGGCAACCCTCGTGGAAGAAAGCAGAGCCGCATTGAAGAAAGCCGGAGAAAGCGCCCCATATATTTTAATGCCGCATTCTATGTCCGCACTGGAAGCGGTTTATTGGGCTCATACATATCCGGATGAGGTGACGGCGATTGTAGGGCTGGATATGGCCGTACCCGATTCTTATCAAACGGATAATATTATCAGAATCACTCTGATGAAGATAGGAGTATTCTTTGGATTTCACCGCATTCCTGTTTTCAATCCTGTCAGCCGACTGGGGTTAACCGATGAGGAATTTGAGCAGCATAAACTTCTTAACGCGCGCAACAGCTTGAATTCCGACGTTTATAACGAATGCAAGGCTGTGCTTAAAAACGCGCAATTGGT
This sequence comes from Clostridia bacterium, assembly GCA_036833365.1. GTDB lineage: Bacteria > Bacillota > Clostridia > Christensenellales > CAG-314 > JAQUSX01. Next base: position 2,983 of record DAITPX010000032.1, read on the forward strand.
CCGCGATATGGATATATCGGGCACCCCTATGCTGATGTTTACAACGAACCTCGGCGGCGGCGCGGCGGGAAAAGTATGGAGCGCCGCGCAGGATAGGTTTGCCGCCCGTATTAAGCGGTGCGAGCAGATTAAATACAACTGCGGCCACAATCTTCACTACTATAAGCCGAAAGAAACGGCGGAAAGAATACTTGCTTTTCTGGCTGAGCTTAAGGGGCTATAATTAGATAATAGAAGCCGAATAATCGGTGAAATATCAAAAAAATTCTGCTGCAAGGAGTCCGTTAGAAGATTCGGTGGGTGGGAATTTCGGTATAATGCTTTATTAATATGAACGCGTCCGCTAGGGCGCTTTTATGGCGTTTATGTTTCAAGCTTTGTATAACTGCGGTTTGGGTATGAGGCGGTTTAAGATTGGAGGTAGGTGTCGTTTTATGCGATTATTAATAGTTTCGTAAAATATGGCGGAAAATCCAAGATTTTACGGGATAAATTTAATATCTGAATTATATTTATATAAAAATTTTATTTGAAATTTGCAAAATCCGATTATTTGTTGTATACTGGTTATCGGGAAAGGCCTTGGCGCTTGCCTCGCGCCTAAGTTAAGGTTTTTTCCATTTTCTCTTAGCCTTCCGGGACCCAAAAATCCCGGAGGGCATCCATTTTTTCGGCGTTTTTTCATTCAAAGCGGTTTAATTTTTTTCGCGGAATTTTCGGCTTTTCGGCGCAGTATTGATGTTACAATTTACGCATCGTGAATTTTGTTTTTGCTTATTCCATAGACGTTTATTTTTAGTAATTGCAAAATATCTGAAATTATTGTATACTGCTACCCGAAGGGTTTGAGCATGCGTTTTTTCCGGTATGGCAACCAGGACAAGCGCCGACGCTTTCTTTGTTTTTGCCCTTCTTTCCTCCGGGTCCTCCAGCCCGGAGGATATTTTTTTTGAAATGTGGACGGATATGGAAAATCATTGGAATACAGAGTGGGTCGGAGAGGAGCGCGGTTTTTATTTCGAAAATTAAAAATCACCGCCCGAACCGGGCGGTTGTTCCAAATATTTGAAGTTTGTTATTATTTCAAAGCGGCGCTATAAAGTTGCGAATGGCATTTTCAGATTTTAGGGTGCGTTATGCTTTTCACGGTTGTCATATTATTTGCGCATTTCCATTAAAATAATTCACCGCAAAAACTTAAAATTAGATTTTCATTTCGGTCAGAATTAATAGTTAAGGACTAAGAGCGTAAAAAGCTCAAGTGTTGTAAAATTAATCGCCTTGCGCCTTGAGGAGGGCGTTTTCGAGGGCCTTGAGGTGTGCTTTGGAGGTAAGCGTGGCGCCGGTAACCAAATCCACATCCATGGACCGCGAATTAACCGCGTTAAGCAGCAAGTCTTCCATCGTTGTGCCGCCGCCCATGTCCTGAGGGTTGCCTTCGGCGTCGAGGGCGCCTTTAAAAATTTTTATTTTCGTGACTTTGCCGCCCGAAACGGTCACCTCGACCGCCGCGTCGCGCATATGCCCCTTTGTGCCGACGTATTCGCCGACGTAGACGCCGTCTTTGAGGCTGCCGAAATCTATTTCGCCGAAAGTCAGTCCGGCGGTTTCACGGCGAGAGGGCGCGTCGGCAATAAGGGCGGCGCACAGCGCGAGGATAAGCATCCCAAGTATTATTAAAAAGGCTATCCAGCCTTTTTTCTTTTTGCCTGTTTTTGTGTGCACTTAAATCAATCCCTCCTAAAACTTTTATTCCGCAAGTAAAACGCCTGCTACGAGAAAATTGCGGTTCCGCCGTTTATCCCGCAAAAACGAAGATTCGGGTTAAGACTTGCGGTAAGCAGCAATTAATCACCTTAATTAAGCTAATTTGCCTTACACAAGCGTTACGGTCACGCGGCGGTTTCTGTCCGGTTCATCGATGTCGGCCAAGAGACACGGCAAAGACATTTCGCCGTTTTTTAGCGCACTCAAAACGGCGTCTATATCCACTTTTTGAGTGCCTCCATGCCGTCGTCCCTGTCTTGAGCCCGCTTGGATTTTGCCGCTCCTTGTCCGAACTTCATGCCCATTTTCGCCATAAAAAAGGGCACCCTTACGTTTGTTTTCAGGCTTCCTTGCTCGTATACCTGAATAAGCAGGTTTTTCGGCTTTGTGGGTTTTACGCCTTTATCCATGTTTCCTCCTTCCTCTTATGAATGAATAAAATTATTTTTAGTTCGTTCATTTTTTCGTTAAAATTTTTTTGATTAGCAGTCGGTAAGCCCTTTCATGATAAGCTCGGTGATTTGCTCCAAAAGCCCCGGGAAGTTTTCCAGCCCGATTTCGTCCTTGTGCGTGTCGATATTGACGATGGCGGCGAAAATCATCATAATCCGCCTGCTGTCGATGTCCCCGCGGATTTTTCCTTGTTTTTGCCACGTTTCGACTATCTCTAAAAAGCTGCCGTACAAAAAATCCACCGCGCTCAAGCCGTTTTCCTCGCGGTAAAGCTTTTCGATTTTGTCGAAAACACTTTTGTTGTACCATTCCCTTAATATGGGGTTGGCGCGGATGCCTTCGGAATTGAGCTTAAGCATCTGGCTGACGACAGAAACGGGGCTTTGTGTGAGGTCGAGCCCGCGCAGGCATTTGCGCTTGAGTTTGGCGTTTTCTTCCGAATAAATTTCCATAAAAAGTTTTTCCTTGGACGGGTAATAATTGTAAAAAGTCCCGACCGCCATGCCCGCTTTTGCCGTGATTTCGGATATATTTGTGTCTTTAAAGCCTTTTTGGGCGAACAGCTCTTTCGCGTAATCTTTAATCGCGGTTTTTTTGTCTTCCATTTTCCCTCCGACGAAATTTATATTTAGTATTATACCACATAACTGATGAATGAACAAACGAAAATTCATTCATTTTTACAAAAATTTGCCCTCTTTTGGGTGTCGGCCGAAATGTTGATGACGATGGAAAATATTAGTTAATAAGTACGAAAAACTAAATCAAGAAAAGCGGCTTTCAAACGGAGGTCGTTTTTATAAAACCTCGTCATTTTTTTGCTTTGTAGGTAAGTTTGAAAAATATGGTTTCAAAAATTAACTTCGACGATAGGACCGCTAATGAAAGGGATACTGGATTCAAACTACAAGACAGGTTTTTGCAGTTCAATACCTAATAAAAGGAACGGAAGAGAATAAAGATGCCTATGGAATGCTTAAAACAAATACAAAAACAATATAAGGTAGCTTAGGCATAATAAGCGCAAAGAGCGCCTCTTAGGGTTGCTCCGCCTTCGCCTTTGTCGTTTGTAAAAACCAAACGGACGGCTTACGGGTATATCCGTTCCGCCATCCGTTTATGACGGGCTAATTAAATTTAAATCCGCACCCGAAAGTGCGGATTATTGTGGTTTGGTGGACGATACAGGACTCGAACCTGTGACTTTCTCCACGTCAAGAAGACACTCTCCCAGCTGAGTTAATCGTCCGTACCGATTGTTAATATATCATAAAAATATTTGATTGTAAAGCGTTTTCAAAATGTTGTCTTTTGGATAAAAAGTGATATACTTATGGCGTTATGAAAAACGGGATTATCGTTATCAACGCGTTTGCGGACAACGAGGGGCAGCAATACCAAACGTCGCGCTTTGCCGAGGAGTTTTCGCGGCTTGGCATAGCGACGCAGATTTTGCGCAATACCTGCTCCGCTTACATAAATTCATCGGGCGGGGTGGTTTCGCGCCTGCCTGAGGCCGACTTTGTGCTTTACCTCGATAAGGACATCCATATCGCGTCGATGCTGGAAAAAGCGGGCTACCGCCTTTTTAACCCGCCGCAAAGCATAGCCATGTCCGACGACAAAATGGAGACGTATATCGCCCTTTCGGGTAGCGGGATTCGCATGCCCAAAACCGTGCCGTCGCCCCTATGCTACAACCTTAAAATCGACGACCGCGCCTTTGTCGATTATGTGACGAAAGAGCTTGACTTCCCCATAATAATAAAAGAATGTTACGGCTCGTTCGGCAAGCAGGTTCACCTTGTCAATACAAGGGAGGAGCTAGTTGCCGTCCGCGAAAGCATGATAGACCGCAAGCACCTATACCAAGAGCTAATCAAAAGCAGCTATGGCTTCGACACCCGCGTGGTGGTGGTGGGGGGAAAGGCGTTTGCGTGGTTTAGGCGCTTTAACGCGCGCGACTTCCGCTCGAATATCGAGCTGGGCGGCAGCGGGGAGAAGTGCGAGTTGACCCAAGCTTTCAGAGAATGCGCCGAAAAAGCCGCCGAGATACTCGCTCTCGACTACTGCGGGGTGGATTTGCTCACGGGCGAAAACGGCGAACCCGTGCTGTGCGAGGTCAACAGCAACGCGTTTTTCCGCGGCATCGAGCGCGTTACGGGCAAAAACGTCGCCAAAGCCTATTGCGAGCTGATAGATTTCAAGACAAATTTTTAATATAAGCATTTTGTTAAATGCGGTTAAAAAATGCTGATTAAAATTCAGAAATTTGAGTAATGCGGTAATTTTCTTTGTTTAATTATTTATTAAAAGCTACGGAAACGCCTTTTAAGGGGCGTTTTTGTAATTTCTATTTTGAAATAAATACTGACGCCCGCCTGTGATGGCCTTATCTTAGTACCAGATTTTTTTTAAATTCAATTTTTAAACCTTTATTTAGTGAAGATTTGATGGTTATAATTTGTCAAGCGCAATCGAAATTAATAAATAGTTTTTTTAATCCGCTTAGGTTAAAATCAAAAAATTTCTTTTGTATCAACGGGCTGAAATATGGTAAAATATTTAATATGAAAATGCCTATCGTGGAAATGCTGCGTGCTTACTCCGCCTCGCGCGCCCTGAGGCTTCATATGCCCGGGCATAAGGGAAAATTTCCGAATTGGAAAACGGACATAACCGAGCTTGCTTTTTCCGACAACCTGATGAATCCGTCTGGGGCGATTGCGCGTTCGGAGGAGCTTTTTGCCGCCGAATGGGGGGCGAAGCGCGCTATTTACCTTGTCAACGGCTCGACCGCGGGCATTTTCTCCATGCTGGCGAACGCCAGGGGAAGCGTTTTGATGCAGCGAAGCAGCCACAATTCCGCCTACAACGCCGTGCGCCTTTACGGCAAAACGGCTTACGTTTTGAACGACTACGACGAAAATATGCTTTCCAACGATATTTCCGTTGAAGATATCGGGGAGGCGGTTTCGCTCCATCCCGACATAAAAACACTTTTTTTGACCAGCCCGAATTACTACGGCAAGGTTTTGGATTTGAACGGGATTTCACGCTTCGCGCGTGAAAAGGGGCTGGCTTTGTTTGTTGATTCCGCGCACGGGGCGCATTTCGGGCTGAGCGAAACGCTGCCGCCGCCCGCGCATAAATTCTCCGACGCGGCGGTGGTTTCGGCGCACAAAACGCTGCCCGCGCTTACTCAGACGGCGGTTTTGCTTACGAATTGCGAAAATTCGGCGCAAAAACTCAGGGAAAGCGTAAACGAGCTTGCAACGACAAGCCCGAGCTACCCGCTTTTGGCAAGCATCGACTACGCCCGCGCCTACGCGGACAAACACCGAGGGAAATACGCAGGGCTTAAAAAAGATGTCGACGCGTTCTGCGCCGCGCTGCCCGACGGCGTCGTGCGGATCCTTTCCGACGACTTCACAAGGCTGGTTTTGGACGTCACGGGGGCGGGGCTGACGGGCTTTCAGGCGGAAAAAATGCTCAACGCCCAAAACATTTTCCCCGAATTCGCCGACAAAAGGCGCGTAGTGTCTATTCTTACGCTTTGCGACGGCGCCAAAACACTCAAAAGATATTTGAGTGGGTTCAAAACGCTGATTGCCGGCGGGCGCAGCGTCCCCGCTGAAAGCCATGAAAAGCCGCATACGTTTGACAAGATAACGCGGCTGTGTTTTAATGAAAAAGTAAAAAGAATGGATTTGAAACAAAGCGAGGGGATGGTTTCGGCAGCCAACGCGGGTATAATGCCTCCCTGCACGCCCGTCATAGTCGCGGGCGAGGTTATACAAAAATGGCAAATCGACACGCTTTCGGAGGGCTTCGTTTTCGGCGTCACGGACGGAAAAATATTGGTCGCTGACTGAATTCAAACGGCGCGGTTGACGGGCCGGAAAACCGCAGGCTAATCAAAGATTGTGAGATAAAATTAGTTAAGTTTTGTCAGGTATTCGTAGTTTGTTTAATCATATCGCTGATTAAATTTGCGGCGCTTGAGAAAACTAAAAAAAGTTTAATAACGGCTAAATTCCACCGCAGTTATGAGAAAAATCACAGCGAGCGGCAATTAAAGTGAAAATATTTTAACTGCCAAGTAGAATTTTTGCAAAACTTTGAACCGCGCTGCGGTGTTAAAGATGTTTTTGCTGAATGTAAAAAAGCTAGCGGGATAAATTGAATTTTAAGTTAATTGCTTGAGAATAATTTACTTGTAAAACAGAAAATCAACGCGATGCCGAAAACCGCTTGAAAGGGATAGATTAAAATGCAAAATTTTATTACGATAGAAGGCTGCGACGGGGTTGGTAAAACCTACCAGACGGCAAAGCTAAAGGAATATTGCCTTAGCACAAACCAAACCGACATAATTTTCACCCGTGAGCCCGGGGGCAGCAAGGTCGCGGAAAAAATCCGCGAAATTATACTTGACGCCAAAAACGACCTTTCCGACCTGACCGAGGCGTTTTTGTACGCCGGCGCCCGAGTGCAGCACCTTGACGACGTGGTTATTCCCGCTTTGGCGAAAGGCAAAACCGTGATTTGCGACAGGTTTGTCCATTCGTCCTACGCGTACCAGGGCTTCGGCAGGGGCTTGGGTTATGAAAAGGTAAGGCTCCTTAACGCGCTTGCGGTGGGCGAATATATGCCCGAATACACTTTCTTTTTGGATCTTTCGCCCCAGCAGGCTTTTCGGCGCAAGGGCGGGTCGGACAAAAGCGACAGGCTGGAAAACTGCGGCAAGGATTTTTACCAAAAGGTATACGACGGCTACCGCGCGGTTATCGCCGAAAACCCCAGCCGTTTTGTGGTCATTGACGCGTCGGGCGAACGGAATGAAACGCACGGAAAGCTTGTCGCGGAAATGCGCAAAAAGGGAATAATCAAATGAATGCGCCTTTGGCCGAAACGAAAGCGGCGGAGCTGGTAAGAAAAGCCTTTAACGGCGGCAGCGCCACGCACGCATGGATAGCCGAGGCCGAAAGCGCCGCGCTTGCCGAGCTGCTAACGCTTTTTTCGGCGTACGCGGTAGGCGGCAAAAACGGCGCGGCCAGAAAGGATTTCGAGCTTGCGCTGGCAAAACGCCACCCCGACGTTTTCTATTACCCTATGGACGGGAGAAAGACGGTTTCGGTGGAGGACGTCAAGGATTTGATTGCCCAGTCGCTCAAGCCGCCCACCATGGCGGGCTGCAAGGCTTATATACTCAACGCTTCAGTTATTTCGCAGGTGCAGAACTGGCAGGGCAAGCTGCTTAAGGTTTTGGAAGAGCCGCCCAAAAACAATTATTTATTTATCGGCACCACAAACGCGGGGGAGCTTTTGGATACGGTTAAAAGCCGCGCGATTCTCGTCAAGGCGGGCGAAATCGGTTTTTCGCAGATAAAAAGCTATCTGATATCTAAAGGTTACGGCGGGCGGGCGTCGGAGATTGCGGCATTCCTTTCCGGCGGCAGCGTCGAAAGGGCGCTGGAGCTGATTGCCGACAAAGACGCCGAAAAGCTTTTTTTCACCGTTTTGGAAACGCTTTCAAAAATGACGGGCACGAAAAACTCGCTTGTCTACGCGTCGAGGCTTGCGGCATACAGGGAAAAATACAAGCTGCTGCTGCTCGCTATGGAAAACTTTTTCGCCGAGGCGGTGCGCGTAAAAAACGGCGCGCCGCTTTTGGCCGAAATCCCTCAAACGGCGGATATAGCCGAAAACTATTCGGCGGAGGCGGCCGTGAGGGCCGTCGGGCTTGTGGAGGAGGCTTACGTTAAGCTAAATTCACACGTCAATTACAACATGGTAATGGACAATTTGATTTTAAAAATTTTGGAGGTAAGGTACAGATGCCCGAAATAGTGGGAATCCGTTTTAAGGAAACGGGAAAGATATATTACTTCGCGCCTAACGGGATAGATTTTTCCGTCGGCGACGCGGCGATAGTGGAAACGGTAAGGGGCGTGGAATACGGCAAGGTCGTATTATGCGCCAAGGACATTGCCGAAAGCGAGATTGTGGGGCAGCTTAAGCCCGTTATAAG
>DAITPX010000033.1:0-11132 GCA_036833365.1 Clostridia bacterium
CTGACCCAAACCGAAGCCCAAAGCGTTTTCGACTCGTGGGGCGGCACTCTCCGCGCCCTGTGCGGAGGAGGTTTTATTTCCTACGAAGCCCGTCAAAAACGCGCTTTCCGCCTCAACCCGCCCTTCACGCCCATGAGCGCCGCCGACGCGCAGAAAGAAATCGCCCGCCGCTATTTTACATATTACGGCCCCGCCTCCCTAAAAGACGCGGCTTATTATTTTTGCAAGCCGCAAATCCGCGTCAGGGATATGCTCAGCCTGCCTTTGCAAAAGGCGACGGTTAACGGCACGGATTATTTTTATGCCGGCGCTTTGCCTCAAAACCCGCCGGAAATCCCACGCTGCCTGTTTTTGGCCGGCTTCGACCAGCTCCTTATGGGATACGACAAAAAAGACAACCCCGTTTTATCGCGCGAGCATACCCAAAAAATTTTCATCCGTACGGGCATAGTCATGCCCTCCTTGCTGATTGACGGCACGACCGCCGCCGTTTGGAAAAAGGAAAAAAATTCACTCAAGCTCAGAGTGCTCCGCCCGTTTTCCCCCGCCGAAAAATCCGCCGCCAAAGAAACCGCCGAAAAGCTCTTCCCCTCTGTGCAAAAAATCGGCTTCGAGGATTATTAAACTCAAACCGCCCGCCAATCCAAACTGCCTATAATTTTTAAAAAATATCCATAAAAAGGAATTCGACCGGCATAGGCCGTAAGTTTTATCCCCAAAAATATATTCGCGCTCTTTAAATTAAAATAACTAATTGACTTCCGACGCTTTTTATATTATCGTTTATTTATGAAAAACTTCAAAAATTACACCGAAATTAACGCCAAAACCGTCGACAAATGGGTATCCGAAGGCTGGGAATGGGGGCGCCCCGTCAGCCGCGAAGCCTTCCAAAACGCAAAAAACGGCGTTTGGGGCGTGTTGCTCACCCCGACAAAACCCGTCCCAAAAGAGTGGTTCCCTCCCCTCAAGGACGCCAAAGTGCTGGGGCTTGCCTGCGGCGGCGGTCAGCAAATACCCATCCTTTCCGCGCTGGGCGCAAGCTGCACGGTTTTGGACATTTCGCCCCTCCAGCTTCAAAGCGAAACCATGGTAGCGCAGCGCGAAAACTATTTTGTCGAAACGCTTCTCGGCGACATGACAAAGCCCCTGCCCTTCCCCGACGAATCGTTCGACCTGATTTTTCATCCTGTCTCAAATTGTTACGTTGAAGAAATCCGCCCTATATGGAAGGAATGTTACCGCGTGCTCAAAAAAGGCGGCGTGCTTCTGGCGGGCTTCGACAACGGCTTCAACTACCTTTTCGACGAAAACGAAACGGCGCTTTCCTACAAACTCCCCTACAACCCGCTCAAGGACGAAAAACTGCTTGCGGAAGCTTTGGCTTCGGATTCGGGCGTGCAGTTTTCCCACACCATAGAGGAACAAATCGGCGGCCAACTCGAAGCGGGATTCACCCTGACGGCAATTTATCAGGACACAAACGGCTCGGGGATTTTGCACGAGCACAACGCCCCCACCTTCTACGCCACCCGCTCGGTGAAATAAGCTGTTGTATCTTTCCGAGCCTATCAAAACCGCTTAAACCCACGCTAACGGCGTTTTATCAGCCTGCATAAATCCTAAGACATATTTCCACAAACACGACATGTCGAGTGCGAGATATTGATATAGCTATTAAGATTAAAGATAAGTAAAACTAAAGATGCATTGCATTAAAAGGAGGTCTGGCACTTGGATAACAAAGTTATGGTTAATTCGTTAATTGACTATATAAACCAAGTTAATAACTTTACACTGCCTAAAGAAAACGTGGTATCAAAATCAATAAAATTATTCAGGGGATTGTCTGATCATGAATACGATTACATGCCAAAGATTGGACGTTATATAAATAAAAATGTAGCTAACATACCTGTCATATTTGAAGATAAAATGATTAACAAGGCCAAATTAAAAATGCCTGAATTATTTACAGGCGACGTCTTCCCCATTCAAACAATTATAAAACTTCAGCATTATGGATTACCTACACGAATTTTAGATTTTACATATAACGCACTGGTGGCTTTATATTTTGCATGCCAAAGCAATGAAAACGAAAATCCAAAAGATGGCAAAGTTCTAATTTTCTCTGAAAGCGAAGATGATATATTTAGCTGTTATTCGCCTTTTGTAAATGCGATAGCTGATATGAGAGATGTGAGCAGTTTTACAGAATCTAATTTTAATGATTATATAAAATATTTAGAAACAAGAGATTACTGGAAATTTAGTGATTATGATTCGGTAAATCTCGATAAAATCAGAGAAAGATTATCCGAGCCAATATTTTTTGAACCGGAACTAAATTCTGAGCGCATCAAAAGGCAACAGGGGCTTTTTCTAATATTTCCGAATACAATCAACGAATCATCCAGTTCAAATAATCTCTTAATTAAGGAAAAGTTAGCCGTTTGGAAACCAAAAAACTATACTGAGATAATTATTCCAAGCAACTTTAAAAATAAAATTCTCCGAGGGCTGGTCGAACTTGGAATTACAAAAAGTTTTCTTTTCCCTGAACCGGAAAATATATGCAAAGACATTTTTAATGATTTCAAAGACAGATTTTCTTAAAACTAACTAATGGTTGCGCTAAACCGTAAAAAAAGAGAGGTCTAAACCCCTCTCTTTTTATTAAAAACACCTCTCCTTATCCCTCGTTGATGTCGGTCGGAATTTCAATCGTATACGGCGCCAGATACCTTTTGCATTCGAACGTGCTTGCGCCGCTTTCGCCCTGAGCTTCGGCCGACACTTCGTATTTCAGGCACATTCCGCTGACATTTTCAATATAATATGTAGCTTCAAATTTAAAGGTCAAAAGCTCGATGGAATATTTGTATTTGGTGCACGATTTGCCCGCCACCATCGCGCCGCCCAGCTTGGTAAAATCCGAACCGGAATACGCCGTGTAGTTAGTCAAAAGAAACATCAGCGTAAGCTGCGAAAAGCCTATCGTCTGTTCGGCCATTTCCTTATCAAAGTACTCGCTGTAATTTATAGTCGCTTTGTCCCAGCCTTCGTTGCCGCCGTATCTTTCATAAAACGAATATGAGTCTTCGCCCACGTGATAAATGGTTTCGTTGCCGTTTTCGCCCTTAAAATAATGCTTGTTTCCGTCCGCGCCCATCGCGAATGTGGATTTTTCCGTCTCGCCGCCGCCTTCAAAGCTCGTGACTTCGATTTCAATCAAATACCCGCCGTTGTCCCTCAATTGCTGCAGCCATTCCGTTACCGATTCCTCAGTATACTCCAGTTTTTCCCCGGGTGTGTCGTTGTTGTCGCCGCCTCCGATGTCGTCTAGGTCGTCAATAACTCCGCCTAATCCGCAGCCGCAAAAAACCGCCAGCATAATTACCGCCAACGCAAGCAATGCAATTTTTTTCATTTTCCGCTCCTCTTAATTAATATTTCAAAATTCTGATGCTTCCCAAAACGGGCAACTTTTTGGCTTGGCACTGCACGGCGTTTTTAATGCCTATTATAGCCAGCACCAAAAATACGATGGAAAAAATCCAAAGCACGGTCGAAACGACGGCCGCCAAAGACAACGAAACCCTGACAAGCACAAACCACAGCACTCTGTCCAAAACGACAAAAACCGCCTCGGCGATAAACAAAACCAAGCCCTGATTGGCGTGAAATCTGAGGTAAGCGGTCTTGCCCGCAAAAAGCGGCACCAGCCACAAAATCCCCAAATACGCCAAAACGGCCATTACTTTGCCTTCCTCGGCCTCGCTTTTGTCGTACTCGATTTGACTTACGGAAGCCGCGTTTTTTCTTTCTTTCTCTCTCATAAAATCTCCTTAAATTATGATGGTTTATTATAGGAAGATAATATTGCCGCTGACAAACAAAAACAATTCATTAGTTCTAATGAAAACGAAAAAAACGCCGTGAAACGGCGTTTTGGTTAAATTTATTATTAGCCGGAACCTAATATCTCTTCATTTTCACCGATAAAATGTCCCGAAAAATTTTCTCCGGCAGCTGTCCCTCCGAAAAACCAACCGTAATATTTCTGATAGGGAGGAGCGTAGCCGCATATACCGCCCGCTGTATTAAATGAGATGATTTCGTCGATTGCGCTGCAATTTTTTATATCCCCGTAGCGCGGTTGAGAATACGCCATAGTGGCAAAAAATCCCGAAATGCCTCCCGCGAGCCCCCTTCCTTGTTCTGCGTCGGGCAATTTCACCGCCTGTACTTTGCCTGCGAACTGGCAATCGAAAAAATAACCAAGGTTCATTCCGGCAATTCCGCCGGCATAATTCCGGGCAATAATTTCGCCGCTGACTTTGCAATTTCTTAAAACCGAGGTTGTGTCCGCCAAACCGACGATGCCTCACGCCATCGATTGCCCGCTATTCAACGAGCTGATCCGTACGTCTTCTAAAATTATTCCGTCTATATAACCGCCCGCAATTTCAGCGAAAAGCCCTGCCTCGTCCTTTGCGTGGTTAACGTCGGGATCGCTCTCCGCCGCGATTTCTACGCTGAGGTTTTTAATACTGTAACCATATGGATTTATGAATATTCCCGCGAACGGTTTGTTGCTGTAGCCAAATTTGGAAACTTTCCATTGGCCTATCGGCTGCCAATTGACCCAGTCCGCAAGGTCTATGTCGCTTTTTAAAATATAAAAGCCGTTCAGGTCGTTGCGTATATTGTCTAAGTCCTGCGCGCTATAAATTTCGGTCATCTTGTTTTCGTCTGTAATAAAAACGGTTGCGGCGCATGATTCATTTGTTATGTTGCCGGCGCCTTTTAAGGTTACCCATATTGTCGCTTTGCCAACGGAACGCGCAAAGATTTTATTGCCATTGACGGTTGCGACACTTGTATCCGAACTTTTGAGCGCATAATCTTTTAAGTCGGGGAAGCTGCCGAAAAGCCGCTTAATATCAAGCCCGCAAGCCTCGCCCTGTTTCATAAAAATCTTTTCGCCGTCCTGATAATAGCCGTAAAGGTTAGGATCTTTATATTGCGTACAACCGTAAAAAATAAGTAAATTACAAAGCAATATTAATATTATTAAGCTTATACTTTTCAGCAGCTTTTTCATTTGACTCCTAATTACTCAATTATGTTATCTAGAATAGATATATGCTTTTATCTTACCATAGTTGTAAACATGTTTTATCGAGATCGCAAGCCCGAGTAATGTCTGTAACCTATTGATTGAAGATAAACGGAAACATAAGCGCGCAAAGGAACGCCCGGACTGCCGTAAACCATATCTATCCCATGGTCGGGATGCGCCTGTGCTTGCAGCGTCATAAAGCCGTTGTAATTTAAAATAGATCAATATGCGTATGAGGCGCGAAAAACATTTTTCCAGCTTTTCCTTATTTATCGGCTTTTTAATACAATATTATAATTTACTTTAAAAAATATAGCAATTCTCAGTGTCAATAGGGGCTTAGAATTTTTATCACGAATATTTTACTTTTCCTTCCAAGAAATTATATCATGCCAGGACAGCTGCCATCTAGTAAATTGAGCTTTCGCGTTGTTCTTGATATTACATTCGGATATTTTGAAATTCAAGTGGATTTTGCTGTATTATTATTGTACCATAATCAAAAAATTTCAATAGTTTTCACTAAATTTATTTTGCAAAAAAGGCAGATAAATATTTTTAACGGAAAATACCCTTTAATCTAACTAAAAGATAAAAAAATTATTTCCGCTGTTTCCTATCAAACTCTGTCTTTGGGCGGCCCGGCGGCCGCGGCGATATGGTCTTTAAAAAGCACCAAAAGTTCGGTGCGGCTGTTTATATCCAACTTACGGTAAAGGCTTGTGCAATAGGTGTTGACCGTCGCGTACGAAATGTCCAAAACCGACCCGCTCTGCCGCATCGTGTAGCCCTTCAAAAGCAGCATGCAAATCTCCCTTTCCCTTTTGGAAAGCCCGTATTCGTCAAATTTTGAAAAATATTTTTCCGTGTTGACGTCGGGCATTTTCGAATCCTCCGCCCATTTATCGCTGAAATAGGCGCGCGTCAGCCAAGGCGACAGCGACAACAGGATTACCATTGTTATCGCCGAAATAACCGCGGCGGCAATTCCCGCCCCCGCGGGCGAAGCCGACGCCCAGCTGCCAAGCGTCAGCCCCGACAGCCCGCCGCATATGCCAATCAAAATAATGGAAACGCGCACGTATTTTATGCTGAAATATTTTTTCCCGATTACCCCCAAAATGTAATATATGTTTATCATGCCCATCGTGGAGCTTACGCCCAACAAGACGGCGAAAACCGCCATAGCAAAATTATTCTGCGCGCAGAAAACGTAAAGCAGCATGGAGGTCACAAAAGCCGAGAAGGTGACGTTCCACGTAAATTGATTGCTGTTTTTCAAAAAAACATATCCCGCGTAGTAAAGCGCGCACCCTCCGACAGCCCCCGCGTAAAAAAGCGGCTCCATGTCGAACAGCGTTTGTCTGGCTGCGGAAAGCAAAAACATTTTGCCCACGCCCTTGCAAAGCACGGCGTAAACGCAATTTAAAAAAACGGTAAAATAAACGAATTTGTTGATTTTCGGCACAAACGCAAAATTTTCGGGATACGCCGCCGCCATATCCCGTTTGCGGAAAAAAATTATCGGCGCGACCGAAACGCAAAGCATAACCGACGAAAAAACCGCCCCGCTGGTGACGCTGGCCAAATCCAAAAGCTCCGCCAAAACCAGCGCGCTTATCAAAACGTTGGAAAAGACGACGGAATAAAATTTTTCGGTGTTGTTCAAAACGAATACGAATGGCGAAAGGATCGCGACGTTGACGCACCCCATAGAAACCGCCAGCACAAACGCGGCGCCAAAACGCAGCGACGGGTTTTTCGCCGTCAGAAAAACCGCCAGCGACGCGGCTAGGCAGACGGCGCCTATTTTCGACGCCCATGCGAACCATTCCCTTTTGAAAAGGCAAACTAACACCGCCGAGGCAATCAAATTCACCGAATGAACCATTGTGCGCGTTTCGGTGCCGTAAACCCCGTCCGTCAAAGGCGACGCCGTCCACCACGTCGTAAACACGATTACCCACGCGTAATACAAAATCCAGACCGCTATGTACGGCAAATTCTGCCGTCTGATGTTTCGAAAGCTTATAAGCGAATGAATTTTCATAAATCCCTTTCTTATATATAAACAAAATTAATCCGCTCGGATATTTGATTATTCAAGTGGATTTGCCGTATTATTGTACCATAATTTAAAAACTTTTCAATAGTTTTTAATCAAATTTATTCCAAATATAAAAATGAAAAACGCGTTTCATTACAGTAAGGCTTTGCGGCCAACGCGATATTGCCCTCTCGTTAACCGACTCGGGAAACGCGTTTAATCGACCACAAAAAACGAAAGCAAAGTCTTTTTGAGGAGGAAAAAACGAAAGGAAGAAAACTGCGTCTTCACCCGTTTTACACCGAATATCACTTGCCAAACACCGGAATTCACAAAATTTTCACGCAAAAAACCCTCAAAAACGTGAAAAAAACGCGTAAAAAACGTGTAAAAAACGTGTTTTTTCGCGTTATTTTTTAAGATTTTTCATGTTTGCTACAGCATGTGTTTATTAGCGAACCCGAATTCAACATTGTTGTTAGAGGCGACAAGCCCAATTTTGGACGGCGCTTTTTAAACGATTCTTAAATTGTTAAGAAGAAGCAAGCTTCAATTATTATGCCTTGTCCGCCCGTATTGAAAATACGCAGGCGGGGGCGAATTCATTTTTTATTCAACGGCTTTTGCAAACCATAAAAGCCGGCAGGCAAAGGACTTAGTTTTTTTCAATTCCAACTACTTTTTAGCGGGCGGCGAACCAGCCGTCCAAAAAACGGGCGGTTTCGGAAAAACCGATTTTTTTATAAACATGCATGGCCGCGGCGTTGAACCTGTCCGCCTCGATAAGGCAAACCGGCGCCGACTTAAGCGCGGTTCCTCCGACGGCCGAGGTAAGGGCGGAGGCATAGCCTTTTCCCCTGTGCTCGGGCGGTGTGTATATATCCGTCAAAACGGCGCAGTCGGCGTCGAGGCGGATTTTGAGGCAGGCAAGAGGCTCGCCGTTTTCCCAAACGTAAAAGTCGCTTAGCTCGCGCTCGGCCTCGGCAAGCCGCGTTTTGTAGTCGCCGATTGTCGCCGAAAGCTCGCGCCCCATGTCCAGCAAAAAGCAGGCGAGGGTATGGAGGTCGGTTGCTTCGGCTTTGCGCGCGCGCCCTTTTGCGAAATTGCCCGAGGCGATTTCCTCCGCCGCCATAACGGCTATTTCGGCGCGCGGAATGAACGCGCTTCTGGTTTTTTTTGCGTAAAAACCGGCAAAGGACTTTACCGACTTTTCCTCGCCCCTCACCGAAAGGAAACGCATTTTTGTTTGTATAAGGTTGTCCGTCAGAAAATCGAATATTTCATCGCTGTCCGAGCCGAAAGCGTGGGAAAGGCTCATACGGCTGCCGTCGGCGACAAAGCCCGCCAAAACGGGCAAAAAACCGCTCATTACGGCAAAGGGCTTTATACGCGCGCCGTCAAGCCGCCTTAAAAGCCCGAGGAAAATCAGCCCGCTTTTGTCGAAACGGTAAAGCGTCTCGTTTTCCTGCAAAAATTGAATTTTGTCGCCGTATGTTTTGAAATCCAGCTGCATTTTTTTCTCCTGTCGTTTTGCCGCCCTTCACTATAAAGCTGCGAGCCCGCGAAAATTTTTTGGAAATTCGGCGGAAACGAAAACCCCTGTTTTCATTGCATATTATTCTAACATAAATTTTTTGAGAAGTCGATTATTTAACGGGCAAGTTGTTTGGATCCAATACTGAAAATTCAATCTAAAACGCACAATTTTGACAACGATTTACTTTTCTAATCGGCGTTGTGAGTACAATAGCTAAGCGAACCGCGCCGCTGTTTATTTGCCCGACATAAAGAATAAAAACCGATATTATTAATAAAACTTAAAGATGAACGTTTGGTAACGATACTTAAAAAGAAAATGTCTTTGAACTGGTTTTGTCGGTTTCAAATTACGCTGGATATACTATCCTTAAGTATAGTTTGGTGCTCCGGGCTGATTCCATGGGAATATTTGCGCAGCTATATGTACATATATAGTTTTATAGCCAGGGCTTTCTATCTGCTTTCGTGGCTTTCGACAATCTTTCGGGCATTTATCTGAGCAAAAATTTGTTGGAAGAACGTTTTTCCGCTGCTGATTAGCCTTATTCCCCTTTAACGCTTTTTTTAGTACTACTTGGTTTCAGCAGGTGACGTAAAACGCGTGGTGGTTTTGATGCCGTATTTTTATACGGCTGTTTCAATAAAAAAGGCATACGTTTTATTAAATAAGTATGCCTTTAATGTGTAAACACCGTGGAAAAAGATTTTCAAGTTTAGATTGGGATTATGTTCCTTTTCTTGGCTTTCTGATGCTGACTAAATGGCGAAATCTTATTTGTGACGGCAAATCATCCCGCAACTCTTTTTGGGGGAAACCCCGATCAAATTCTTTAGAGGCCATATCGTCCACATTGTAAACGGCATCTTCAAAAAATCTTCCTTCTATGTTTAACAAAGCATTGGGAACCAGTTCCAGCGCTTGTAACGGCGGCGCGTACATATTGTCGGCGGTTCCAATTTTAAAGGTCTCCGCTGCTACAAAGCCAAATCTGCCATAATACAGGGGATCTCCGTATATCAAAATTGCTTTATATCCGAGTTCTTTGGCCATAATTTTTGTCGATTCAATTAGTGCGCCGCCAATACACATGCCCTGAAATTCGGGCAAGACTGAAAGCGGTCCAAATGAAATCACTTCATGGGGCTCGTCTTTATCATCTATTATGGTTGCCTTGGTATAAACGATATTGCCGACAATTTTTCCGTCGACCTCTGCGACCATGTCTAATTCTTTAATAAAGGAATCGGCACTTCTCATAATATGCAGAAGATAATGCTCATCACATCCCGGCACATGATGATTCCAAAAGGCTTCTCTGGTCAAATCTTCAACGATTCGATAATCTTTTGGCTGCTCCCTCCGCAATATAGGGTCTATTCGATTCGGCAATTCCTTCACCCCCTATCACATAAATCCAGTCTGATTATATCATCTTTTTGTTCATATAAAAAGACATACCCTCTCCTTGGCGGGAAAGGTATGTCTTCTTTGGTGCGAGGAATGAGACTTGAACTCACACGGGTGAACCACACGCCCCTTAAACGTGCGCGTCTGCCGATTCCGCCATCCTCGCAAGGTTCAGCCTCACTATTATATTTTTTTTCGGGCGTTTTGTCAATGAAATTGCCGCAATAAATTAAAAAGCGCATTGCCTAATTTTTAATAGGAGCAACGGGCAGAAAAGGCGTTTTTTTAGAGTTTCAAGCAGGGATTGCATAAAACAGGATTGCTATTCCTTTCAACGCTATGTCGGCGCGGAATGGGAAGCTCTCGTGCGGTGATTGCCTAAAAATAGAATGGTTTTTTTAGCGGGCAAGCCGGGGGGCTTTTATTGTGTCGAGTCCTATGGTCGTATAACCGCAAAAGGGTTGGACTTTCAAAAAGCTATTTCACAAACGCCGACGCCGTTGAACGTATCGCGCTTTGCCGCGCCGTTAAGATTAAAAAAAATTACTCCACCAGGCCGTCGTAGAGCTGAGCGTAGATGCCGGGCGCTTTTTCGCCCCAATGCTTGTCGATATGCTTGGCGATATTGCGGTTGGGGACGTTTATTTTGATTTCCAAGGCGGGCATAACGGTGTCGGTTATGCTTAAAACCACGTCGTAGGTGCCGTCGTCGCGCTTCTCGTAGGACGAGCTGTACTCCTGCTTCCTGCGGTAAATCATGCGGCTGTTTTTGACGTAGTTGGTGATGTTTTCACGCAACGTGGAGGGTATGCGCACAAAAAAATGCGCCAGACATACGCGCCCCTGCACCGTGATGTTGTAGAAGGTTTCGTTTTTGCCGCCTTCCATTTTGACGAGGAATTTGGCCTCGACAAGCTGTTCCAACGCGAATTTGCAGCTGACAAAATCCATCCAGTTGTTTTTGTTTTGACAAAGGTCCATGATGGTGCTTTCGGTCAAAGGCATCTCCA
>DAITPX010000034.1:0-10932 GCA_036833365.1 Clostridia bacterium
TCAAAAAATCGGGCGATTGTTACAAGTTGGTCGCTTTTTACGTCGCTTTGATTATTTTCCCAACGGAATATAGAAGCGACCCCGATTTCTAATTCCTTGCCCAAAGCCGCAATAGACAGACCTCTGTCAGTCCTGAGTTCTTTTAATCTTTCCGCAAATTTTCTCATGAATATATTTTATTCCATTTGAGGAATAAAATCATTGACATTTCGAAATAGGAATGATATAATATTCCACATTAGGAATATAGGAGTAATTTGTTATGAAAAAATCGGTAATCATAGACATTTTGAACGGCAAAAGAGGGCATGCCGAAACGATGCATATGCCCAAATCGGACGACGGAAACGCGGATATTTTGTGCCGAATTTCTGACGAGCTGAAAGAAAAATTGCCGCCCGAACTATTCGAGCTGCATCAAAAATTTATAGACGCGCTGCAAAACGACCTGTGCGACGAGATGATTTTTATTTCGCCGAAGGGTTTAAGCTGGGACTGCTTATTGGTGTCGAGTGCATGGAAGAATAAGGCGCCGTAAAGCTCTTGAGGCAGAATTAAAAATCCGCGCGCCCCAATAAATATTCGACACTGCAATCAAAGAAGCTCGACAAATTTATAATAGTGCCCGTTTCGGGAACCTGCCCATGAATGCGCCATTTTGAAACGGCGGACTGTCCTATCCCGAGCCTTTTTGCGACTGCGTAATCAGTCAGATGCAATTGATTTTTGCGTTTTTCAAAGCTATTATGAAAATCGGACGGGTTTTTCGTTTTTATTAAATCCCAGTCGTCGGTCAATCCCAAAACATAATCGGCGGAACAGCCAAAATAATCCGCCAAGCGAATCAGAATATAATGCCTTGGATAATATATGCCCTTAATCCACCGCGCGACGGCTTGGTTGTCGCAGCCGACGGCCTTGGCTAGCCTGTTTACGCTCAATCCCTGTTCGGACATAAGCTCTTCAAGCCTGTTTATAAATGGAATTGAATTTTTTATTTCTACCACCCCACTTTATGGATTTATAGACACTGTCATTATGGATTAATAGACAGTAACGAAAACAATGATTGGATGTTTAGACATTATTATAATTTCGACAAAAAACGACATATGATTCCTAATATTTATGGTAGAACCGCTTGATTTGGACGTTTAGACAGTATATAATCGGACATATTGGGAGTATAAAGAATGATTGAAGATTTTGATTTTGGGATAAAAAATAAGCGTACTAATGATGAAAAGCTTTTGAAAATGCTTTTAGCTTTATTTCTCGCGAACGAATCGGATTCGATTGAACTCTCCGAATTTACCGAGCATATGCTCATGATATGCGAGATGAGTTTAACTGCGTTGTAACTGTAACTGACGCCAACGTTTTAAAAATCATTTTCGACAGCGGCGAATGTTTCAGTTTGAAAATAGAGAAAGGACAATTTCCCCATATAAACTTACTTTAATTAATTTTCACTTGCAGTAGATTTTTTTATACTTTACTTTTGGCTTAGGCTTTAATACTTGACGCGGGCGGCGGGACAGCAGGTAGGTTGCTTCGCGCGCATACCGCACACGTTTTGTCAAAGTATCCATGCATTAAGCTGCGGTTGAGTTTGCGTTTTTCGGCACGGAAAAACCGCAAAAATGTTTCAGCCCGCACACGATGCCGCCCTTCCCTGCGGACGAATCGAAAAAACCTATCAAAAAATAAGTTTTGACAAAAACCCTTTAGGTGTTATAATGTAAACATAAAAATTTCCAGCCTAGTATGATTTTAAATTACCTAAAGGAGCTTTCAATGAGTAAAATCGTGCGACTCCCCCGTTGGGCCAGGTGGCTCACCCGCGTAGTTTTCACCCCCGTCGGCATAATAGTCGGTTATGTGGCCGCCGACTCGCTTCTTCCGCGTTACGGCCTCGCCGACCCCGCCGACCCGCTTTTTTCGCTTTGGTGCACGCTCGGAGCGCTCATCGGAGGCATCGTTCTGTTGTTTTTGGGTCCCTTTCTTTGCCGGTTAGTGTACGCGTGGGTCAAGCGCGACACGGTTTCTTACCGCAGGTTCGCCCCTTCCGAGATAGTTTCCGCTTTCATAGGGCTCACGCTGGGACTGTTGATTGCCTTTCTAATAACGCATCTGTACAGTTACATTCCCGACGGCTACCGCCTGCTCGTTGTTTCCCTTTCGATTGTAACCTACATCACGATGGGTGTGACGGGGCTGATTTTGGGGCACGTTTACCTGAGCCAAATCCTCGCGCCCAACACCACTACCACCGTTTTGACGCCGAAAGTCCTGGACAGCTCAATTCTTATCGACGGGCGGATTGTCGAAATCGCCAAAACGGGCTTTGTTTCGGGGCCTTTCGTTATTCCGAATTTTGTGCTGACCGAAATTAAGGGCGTGGCCGACAGCTCCGACCCGCTCAAACGCAACCGCGGTCGGCGTGGGCTTGACGTAATTAAGGCGCTCCAGTCCGAAAAAGAATATGCCGTGGTCATAGACGAAAGCGTTTTGGACGGCGACAACGAAACGAAGCTCATAGCTTTGGCAAAGGAGCTGCGCGGCGAAATCGTCACCGTCAATTACAATCTCGCCAAGGTCGCGGGCGTGAAGGAAGTCAAAACCCTTAACCTAAACGACCTAGCAAACGCCATCAAGCCGGTGGCGCTGCCCGGCGAAAAGCTGACAGTGGACATAATAAAACAAGGCAAGGACAAAACCCAGGGACTGGCGTACCTTCCCGACGGCACGATGATAGTAGTCGAAAACGGCGACGAATTTATCGGCAAAACCGTCGAGGTGGCCGTTTCCACCAGCATCCAGACCAACACGGGCCGCATAATTTTTGCCAAGGTTTCGGAATAATTCTGCCGTTTTATTTGTATTTATTGTCCGCTTGGGGGCAACGCCGATATTGGTGAGGCGGCGTATTAAATTCAACACTTACTGCGGAGTAAACATGCCAATCGAAGGAATCAAACAGCCGAAATATATAGAAATCGACAGTAATTTAAGGTTGAAAGCCTATAACCGAGTTTTCGAATTCGCTTTAAGCTGGTATCAGGACAAGGACTCTTTGGAGCTAATCGACGGCAAAGGCAAAGCCGCCCCTTACACAATCGAACGGCTTAAAAAAATGTATGAGTTCCTCGACAACCTCGGGGAGCTTTATTTTATCGAAAAAAAGGAAAACGGGAGATTTGTTCCCGTAGGCGACGTCACCTTGAGCAAAAGCGACATGCCCATAGTTATTGCCAAGGAATACCGAAGCCAAGGCATCGGTAAAAAGGTTATAACAAGGCTTATCCAAAGGGCAAAAGAACTCGGTTTGGGGCGGCTTAACGTAAAGGAAATTTACGGCTTCAACCTCGGCTCGCAAAAACTTTTTCTCGGCTGCGGCTTCAAAAAAACCGCTTCGACGGACACGGGTGCAAGCTACGCCCTTGATTTGGATTAAGCTTTTTAAAAAAGAATTTGACGCTTTCAAATCTTAAAAAATCTTTCCCGACAGTTATTTTAGTTGAGGAAAAATTTTTAATAAAAAAATAGCGGGATTAACCCGCTTTGTTTTTTATTTTATTTTTTCGAGCGCATCTTTGAAAAACCGTACAAACCTGCGGTCGGGCTCGAACGCCTGCTCTTCGTCATAAAATACCGCACCGTACGCAAATTTACCGACAGCCTGCTCAGCGGAAAGCCCTCCACGGCTTTCGGATGCGGCTTGTCAGTCAGCAAAAATTTTCTCCCGCATATCTCCGCCTCAAAAACCCGCCCGCTGGCGACAAGGCAAACGGCGTTTTTATATTGCGCGATTATCCCGCCGTATTTTTTAGCCAATCCCGCGTAATAAGCCGTCATTTGGGCGTCGTTGAGCCTTTGCCCAAACGGCCTCCTCACAAAAGCGGCGGGCTCTTTCTCGGGTAAATTATCGAAATATAAACCGTTGTCACAGGAAAACACCGGCAGCTCCGCCGCCTTGGAATAAACCAAGGCCTTGGCGCGCGCGTTGGCAAGCGGCGTTTCCGCGCTTTCCTCGACTTCGGGCAAACTAATTCCAGCTTGGGACGGCGAAAGAATTTCAACGCTCAGGCCCGACAGGGTTTTTCTCATGTATTCCAGCTTTGCGGCGTTGGATGTGCCGTAAATTATTTTCATTGTGTTTTATTAGGATTACCGAAATTTCAGCGTTTTTTTGCGCCGGATAATATTATTTTGCCGCCTATAAAATTTTTTCGGCCGCAACCGCAATATGATTACTGCGATATATCGAACGCGAGGAAATTCAAAGTGCTTTAAAAAAATCGCCGAAATTTTTACTCCCCCATAACTCAAAAAATCTATTCGTTCCGTTTTCGGTACAAAATTTCCGTGACTTTTTTATACCCAAGCTTTTCGTAAAGCCCCTGGGCGTTTTTGTTGGAAGCGCTGGTCTGAAGCGCGAACGACCTCACGCCCCGGCTTGCGTAGTGTGCCTCCAAAAAACCTATGAGCTCCGTCGCTATCCCTTTGTTGCGCTCCTTGGGCACGACGTAAAGCTCGGTCAGCTCGGCGTAAGGCGCGCCGTAGCAAAACGACTCGATTAGCTGCCCGCACAAAAATCCAACGATTTTGTCGTTTTTTATGGCCACCGCCACGCTTTCCCGTCCGTTTTTTTCCAGCGAAAGGGCTATTTTGCCGGCGCCGACGTCCACTCCGTTAAACTCGTAATTGAGCCTTGCGAGGCCCTCGCAGTCCCCCGCCGCGGCCAACCTGAAATCTATCATTTTGTTCCGACAAGCTTTCTTGCTTTGTCCAAAATATTTTCTTTCGTCAGGCCGTACCTGATTTTGAGCTCCTCTGTTTTGCCCACCTCGCCAAGCTCGTCGTTGACCGCGACATAGTCGCAGCGCGTGGGGAGCTCCTTTGACAAAAGCTCGGCGACCGCTCCGTAAAGCCCTCCGATGTAGTTGGCGTTTTCCACCGTCAAAACTCGTTTTGTGCGCTTTGCCGAACCGAGCACCGCCTCGCGGTCGAGCGGCTTTATCGTGTGCATGTTGATTAGGTCTACGTTTATCCCCTCGTTTTTAAGGATTTTCGCCGCCTCGACGCAGTCGGGCGCGCATATGCCCGAAACAATGATGGTTAAGTCGCCCCCTTCGGCGAGTTTGTCGGCTTTGAACAAATCGAATTCGTATCCGTCGCCGAAAACGGGCTCCGTTTCTTTGCGCGCCAAACGCAGGTACACGGGACTCTGACATGCGACAATCTGCGGCAGCGCTTTTTCAAGCTGCACGGCAGCCACGGGCTCGAAAACCACCATGCCCGGCAACGCCCTCATCGCCGCGACGTCCTCAAAGGACATATGCGTGCCGCCGTTGGCCGCCGTCCAGACGCCGGGGTCGGTGCCGACTATGACGACCTTTAGCCGCGAGTAAATTATCGAAACGGCGATTTGGTCGAACGCCCTCCTTGCCGCAAAAGGCGCGAAGGTGTGTATAAACGGGACATAGCCGTAGCTCGCCATACCCGCCGCAATCCCCGCCATGTTGCATTCGGCGATACCTACGTCAAAGCAACGGTTGGGGAACTGTTCGTAAAGCGGCTTGGTGCCGCACGCGCCCGCGAGGTCGGCGTCCAAAATCACTATTTTTTCGTTTTCTTTCATGAGCTTTGCCAGCGTCGCGGCATAAACTTTTCTCATTTCCATTAAATTTTCTTCCCCTCCGTTACCTTAACTCCGCCAGCGCACACCCGAGCTGCTCGTCGGTCACTGTTGTGCTGTGGTTGGCGTAGCCCATTTCCTCGTAAAACGAAACGCCCTTTCCCTTTACGGTGTCGGCGATTATGGCGGTAGGCGCCCCCTTGGTGTTTTTCGCCTCGTTTATCGCGGCGTCGATTTGGCGGTGGTCGTGCCCGTCGATTCTAACGGTATGGAAGCCGAACGCCTTCATTTTTTCCGCGAAATCCTCCATTCTAAGCACCTTGTCGGTAAGGTTGTCTATCTGCATTCTGTTGTTGTCGATAAAAACGGCCAAGTTGTCGAGCTTGCGGAAAGCCGCCTGCGAAAACGCCTCCCAAACCTGCCCCTCCTGTGTTTCCCCGTCGCCCACGACGGCGTAAACGCGCGCGCCGTCGCCCGCCAATTTGCTTGCCATAGCCACGCCCACGGCGCAGCTTATGCCCTGCCCCAAGCTTCCCGCCGAAATATCCACGCCCTTTGTCAAAAGCGCGTTGGTATGGCTCGGGAGTTTTGTGCCCAGCTTATTGAGCGTAAGCAGTTCCTTTTCGTCGAAAAACCCCATGCTCACGAGCGTGGCGTAAAGCGCCGGCCCCGCATGCGCCTTTGACAGCACAAAACGGTCCCTGCCCGCCTTTTTGGGATCGGACGGGTCTATACGCATATGGTCTTGGTACAAAACCGCCAAAATATCGGCGATGGACAAGCTTCCGCCCACGTGCCCCGAGCCGAAGCTGTTTATGCATTTGAGTATCAGGCGGCGTATTTCCTTGGCCCTTTCAACAGTGTTCATTTTTCCTCCTCAGCAATAAGGTTAATTTATATGCAATCAATCTATGATTTTGCGTTTTCGTGGTGCTCGACCTGCATTTGCAGGTTTTCCGTCCTGACCGACAGGTCGTAGAGTTTTTTGTAAAGCCCGTTGTTTTTGATTAACGACGAATGCGTGCCCGTCTCGACGATGCCCTTATCCGTCAAAACTATGATTTTGTCGGCGTTTCTTATCGTCGAAAGCCTGTGCGCGATAACAATGCTCGTCCTGCCTTTGGCCAGCAAATCCAGCGACTTTTGCACCTTGACCTCGCTTTCGTTGTCCAACGCGCTCGTAGCCTCGTCCAGAATAAGTATCGGCGGATTTTTTAAAAACACCCGCGCTATCGAAACTCTCTGCTTCTGCCCTCCCGAAAGCTTGACGCCCCTTTCGCCCACAAAGCTGTCGTAGCCGTCCCTAAGCGTATCGGCAAACTCGTCCACGCCCGCGAGCCTGGCCGCCCCCAAAATTTCTTCCTTTAAGGCGCCTATTCTGCCGTACTCGATATTGTCGGCGACCGTGCCCCAAAACAAATACACGTCCTGCTGCACCACGCCGATATTTTCGCGCAGCGACTTCATCGTAACGTCTTTTATGTTGTGCCCGTCTATCAAAATTTCGCCGTCGGTCACCTCGTAAAAACGCGGAATAAGGTTTGCCAGCGTCGTTTTTCCGCCGCCGCTGGGGCCCACTATCGCGACCGTCTCGCCTTGATTAATGGTAAGGTTCAGCTTTGCCAGTATGTCGCGGTTGGTGTTTTTATACCGAAAAGTCACGTCGCGAAACTCAATGTTCCCTTTTACTTCGGTTAGGTCCTGCGCGCCCTCCTTGTCGGTTATCTCTATGGGCGTGTCCATAATCTGCTGGTACCTCATAAAGGCGGTTATGCCTTTCTGAAACTGCTCGGAATAGTCGGCAAAATAAATCAAGCTGTTTAGAAGCGTCCCCCCATACAAAAGGTAAACCAAAAACAGCGGCGCGCTTATTTTGAAAATCGCCCCCAGCACAAGTATGCTGATATACATTATCGCGTCCATAGCGCGGATTCCCGCAAAAAAAGTGCCCATATAGTGATAAGTCAATGATTTAGACTTGACAAACGCCTTGTTGCCTTTGTCGAACTTTTCCTCCTCTACCTTTTCGTTGGCGAACGATTTGACAACCCTCGCGCCCGCGAGGCTGTCCTCGACCTGCGCGTTAATTTCCGCCATATTGCCGCGGTTTTTTTGGTAGTTGTCGTCCCACTTATTGTTGAAATGAATCGTAAGCCACGCCATAAAGGGCACCAGCGCGAACAGGCACACCGTCATGCGCCAGTCCTTCATTGCGAGAATGGTAAAAATGCCGATTATCCTCACCGATGCGATAAAAATCGTCTCGGGGCAGTGGTGCGAAAATTCGGTTATGTCGAAAAGGTCGGTCGTTATGCGCGACATAAGCGTCCCCACCTTTTGGTTGTCGTAAAAGCTGTGCGACAATTTCTGTAAATGCGCGAACATATTGCGCCTGAGGTCGCTTTCGATTTTGACGCCCATTATATGCCCGAATTTGGTTACGAAAAATTTGCATCCGATTTCGACCGCCCTTATCGCCACCAGAATGGCGGCGTATTTCAAAACGGTGTTGAGCACCACAAATCCCGTATCGACCGCCTCAGTCGTTATCTGCTCGACAAAAAGCGGGAAAACCAGTTCGATTCCCGCGGCTAAAAGCGAGCAAAGCATATCCAAAACGAACAGCCCTATATAAGGGCGGTAGTGCGGTATAAAATCCTTTACGTAACTCCAGCTTTTTCTCTTGGGCGCGACGCCCTCTTTGTTTTCAAATCCCATTGTTGCTCCAATTTTCTATAATAGTAATTTTCCTCGATTGTGACAGGTAAGGTAAATTATCTGCGTTTTTTTGGCGTAATTTTTGAGCAGCTCCGCCGTGCGGGCAAAGCTGCTTTCGCCGTAATTGACAAAAGCGTCGTCGACCAGCACGAAAGGCATGTCGCCCTTATATATAAGCTCTCCGAGCGCCATTTTCATGCAAAACAGCGCCGCCTCCTTTTCGCCTTTTGAAAAATAGTCAAATTCCCTCGGCATGCCCGCAACTACAGGCGTTAAGGCGAACCCGGTCGTTTTCGCCGCCTTGTTTTCCTCTATCCTCACGTCCACGCCGCCGAATTTGTCACCCGTTATGTACGACATGTTTTTTTCGAGCGCACGGCTCATCTCGGGCAAAAAGGCTTTGGACAGGTTTTCTTTGGTTTTTTCCGCGCATTCCTTCGCCAGGTTTAATGCCGCAAACCTTTCGGCGAGCGCGCTTGCCTCCCGTTTTGCCTCTTCCAAACGCTCTTTCAGCTCGGCTATGTCGGGCAGATTTTCCCGCGCAATGCCTATCCTTTCGACTAGCTTGGCGCGGAATTCCTTTTCTTTTTCCTCTTCGCCTAAAATTATTTCCAATTTCGCCGAAATCCGGTCATATTCAGCCGCGTCGAAAGGTTCGGGCATTTCCGCATGGGTTCCGGTCAAGCTAAGGTGTTTTTCATACAACGCGTTAAGCTCGGCGATAGCCTGTCCATAGCTGTCTATGACGAAGGCGGGCAGCAGAAGGTTTTTAATTTCCGCTTCCGTTTCTTTTTTGCGTTTGGCGTCTTTTGCCCAAAGCACCGCGGCCAAAACGAACGCCAGCGCGGCCAAAACCGCAAAAGCGGCCATTATGCCGAATTCTTTTGCCGCCGCGAGTATGACGGCGATTAATGCCGCCGCCCCGCCGGATATGCCGAAAATCATCGGCGCCTTGCTTGTTTTGTTCCTTTGCGCCAGCAGCCGTTTAGCTTTTTCAATCCGCTGCGGAATTTTTTTGTAGTCGCACTGCGGCAATGCCGACAGCGCCTCTTTCTTTTCCTTTTCGCTCCTTTGGCTGAGGGCACGCGCCGCTTCGTATTCGTACTTGGCGGTTTTTTTTGCTTCCAGCGTGTTCAGGCAGGCTTGTTTTTCATCGGCAACCGCCACGAGCCTCGCTTCTGTTTGCTCCAGTGCCGCCTCCTGGCGAAGTACCTCCGCCCGTCGCTCTTCGGCTTCGTTTATCGCTCTTTTGGCGGACTCAACCTTTCTTTCGGCGTCGGGCAAAAAGCCTTGTTCCAGCCCGTACGACCTGCGCTTTTGCTTTATTTCCACTATTTTGGCGTCCAGCGTTTTGATAGCTTCGTCGCAGTTGCCGCCGCCCGTCATCATGCTGATTTTTTCGCTGAAGTTGTCCGTCGTATCCATTCGGACCGCGTCCTGCGGCACGAAAAAACAATTGACAAAATCGTTGTAGCCCAACCCGAACAGCCTCTCTCCCAGGTTTTCCGCGCTCGCGCTTTTGTTGGTGGAAAGGCAAATCAGCCGCGCCGTGTCGTCTTTGGCTTTGGCTCCGAATTCGCGCAAAACGCGGTAGTCCTCGCCCTTGAAGCTGAACACCATCGACCCGCCGAACTTGTCCTGCCTGCCCCACGGGACGTATTTCAGCCTGGTATTGACGTTGAGATCCTTGCTCGCCGTTTCGGGCAGCCCGTAAAACATCGCGCCGATAAAAGCGGCCAAGGTGGTTTTGCCAAAGCCGTTTTCTTCCAAAATCAAATTAATCCCCTGTCGGAAATCCATATGAAAATCGGAAAACTTCCCGAACGCCTTTATGTCCACGGATTTAATCATGCTTGTTCACCGTAGCCCAAAGCGCCCAAGCCCTCCTCCAGCGCCGTGTTTTTAACGCGTTCGGAAGCGCCGCTTTTTTCAATCAGGCGCGCAAACTCGCCGAAAACGCTCTGCTCCTTCAAAAGGCTTCCGAGGTCAAACGCAGCCGCGGTGCCGTCCTCAAGCCTGAACGCGAAAAACCGGTCCGCCTTAAGCGCCAGCGTGCCCGCGTCCACCGCCCTTTCCCGCCTGCCGATGCAGACTAGGTTGAGATAATCCCGCTCCGAAACGCCGGCGGCGAGGCTCTCGAAAGCCGCCCCCAGCTCGTAGTCGGAGCTTATGCCCGTTACGTCCAGGGTTTTTGTCACGATTTTGCGCTTTGCCCTGTTCAAATGCGAAATCATATCTTCGCCTTTTTTGTCCGTGTCCAAAAGCACAAAACCCGTTTCTCCCGTTTCATCGAAGCCGCGCGGTTCGGGCGCGCCGGAATAACACATAACGCCCCTGCCAAAATTGCGCCGCGAAAACGCGTGCCAATGCCCCATGGCAAAATAATCCACGGGCAGTTTTTCCAAGCGTTTGAAATCCAGGCTTTTTTCATCGCCGTGCAGAACCAAAATATTAAATTTGCTTTCGTCGAACGAAAATTCCCCCCTTTGACCAGCCTCGAGCCCGCTAACGGCAACCGCCCCAAGGCCGTATGTAGAGGTTTTTTCAAAGGTAAAGGCGTTTTCGGGCAAGCC
>DAITPX010000035.1:0-10857 GCA_036833365.1 Clostridia bacterium
GATTAGTCGTATTTTAGCATATTTTGTCGAATTTTGCAATGACTTTTTAATATTTAATAAAGTTTTATTAAATCAAATTCCGCCGCCACGTTGGTTTTATCCCCGACGATTGTCCTTAAGTATATTTTTGTGCCGTTTTCAAAAATCGGCTCGGAAACATAAACGTCAAGCTTCGCGCCGAGCTTGGCTTCGCTCATATATTGCAGCGTCATGCCTTTCATCGCGTATTTTTCGATTTCAGGAATAAAATTTACAAGTATGTCGGGGTAATAGGTATTGTTCATATGGCCGTTAAGGTCGGTTTCGGTAAACGCAACCGTGTGCGAGCCGGCGTAAGACATTTTCGCGCCATCAGGGATAACGACCCTTTTGTCGAGCGTGTCCGTGAGGGGCGGTTCTTCGTGATAGCTGCTCAAATCTACCTCGTTGGCTCTGAAAAATCTCTTTGTATTTATGTCGACGAGCGCCCAAGTGCCCGTAGCCCGCGCCGCCAATTCTTCGCCGCGGCGGATTTGATAAGAGCGCAAAAAAGTAACCCCCTTGCTTGTGGGCCATGTGTCAACTTCTATTTGGTCGTAGCGCCTGAGCGGGAAGCGTATTTCTATGTTCATTCGGCTCAAAATAAAAACCTTGCCCTGCCCGTAGAGCTCGTCATAACTGGGCTTGCTGTCGCGCATGTGGTGGTTTGCCGTTTCCTGCATAAAGCGCATAAGCGCGGAGGGTTTTATTTCGCCGTTCGGCGCCACGTCGTGATACATTACAAAATATTTTTCGCTATAACTCATTTTTTCACCTATAAACCTAAATTTCTTATGGTTTCCGCAAGAGCGTTCGCCGAAGCGGATAGCTCCATTGACGGAGGCGGAGGATTTTTTGCCGCCGCTTGGGATGGCATATACGGGATATGCACAAACCCGCAAAGAATGCCGGTGCCTTGGGTCAGCTCCAGCAAGCTGTACATAACATAATTGCATACGAATGCGCCCGCCGTCAGTGACAAAGCGCAGGGAATACCGGCGGCGTTAAGGGCTTTAACGATATTTTCGACGGGAAGCGTGGAAAAATACGCCGCTTTCCCTGATTCGCTTACAGTGTTGTTTTTTATTACGTTGTCGGGGTCGTAGTCGCCCGCCACGGCATAGTTCAACGCAACCTTCTCGATGCTCACGCTTGCGCGCCCGCCGGCTTGTCCCACGCATACTACGGCGTCGGGTTTGACAGTATTCAAAAGGTTTTGAAGCTCAACTCTACTCGCTCCGAACCGCGTGGTCAACAGAGCCTTAGCTATCGTATGGCCGGCGATTTTGTCGGGCAGAAGCTTTACCGCTTCGTACGAAGGATTGACGGTTTCTCCGCCGAAAGGCGTAAACCCCGTGACAAGCACTTTCATTTTTTCTCCTTGGTTTTGGCA
This sequence comes from Clostridia bacterium, assembly GCA_036833365.1. Taxonomy (GTDB): domain Bacteria; phylum Bacillota; class Clostridia; order Christensenellales; family CAG-314; genus JAQUSX01. The sequence continues at coordinate 1,412 of DAITPX010000035.1, forward strand.
ATTTTATCTTTGATTTTTTGCCCCAGTTCCACTACGAAATTTTCGATTTTTTCCTGATAAACAAAGCTGAGCACCAAAAGCGCGATTACGGCTAAAACCAGTACCGCCCAAAGTATAAGCCAATACCCCTCGAAAGGTATAAGGTAGCCGCTGCCAAAAAAACAGGTCGCCACTATCGCGATGGGGCGCGTTATGATATTAGTAACAAAAAAGAACCGGAAGCTCATTGTCGTCAATCCCGCCACCAGACAAAGCAGGTCGTCGGGGAAAACCGGGAAAAGCATCATCAAAAAGAAAGCGTATTTCCCCTTGCCGAGCTTTGTTTCCCATTTTTTCGTCTGCTCCTCTCCTGCTATCCATGCAACCACTTTCCGCCCAAGCTTGCGCCCTATATAAAACGCGGCGACGGCGCCCAGCATTTGCGCGACTATGCTTATGACCGTAGTCATCCAAGGCCCGAACACCAGTGTGCCCGCGACAGTGGTAATAAAAGCGGGAATCGGCACAAGCGTCACCTGCATAAACTGTATGAGGAAAAATATGAGGTAACTGAAAACTCCGCCGCTCAAAATTATGTTTTTGAGCTCTTCAGGCGAATTTATTTTGTCGAGCGTTCCGGTCAGCTTAAGCACCGCATAAAGCGCCGTAACCAGCGCCCCCGCCGCCGTTATCGTTATAAACAACCTTATGGTTTTTTGGCTCATAAAAATTTTTTGTTCCTGTCGATTAAAATTATGTCTGCTCGAAGTGAATTTCACCCTAATAACGTATGGGCGGCAGACGCATTGATATGTCGGTTTTTCGTTTTTATTTTGAGCTTTCGTTTCGCATTAAATCTATCCTTGAATATGTTGCACCCATAACACATTTGAATTAACGCAAAGATTATCGATTTAATATTTGCCTTTTTAAATGATTTTTATCAAAAGCCTTGCGCGGAAAATTGTTACGGCTTTCAAGCTCTCTATTTATATAACAATATCTGTTTAGTTTTGTTTTAATTTTAACACAATAAAAATTCTTAGGCAATTATTGCAGACCAAAACAAAAGCCTAAGCTTTTCTCTTAGGCATTTTGGGATTTATTTAATAGTAACTCACGTCAATTCGTTGACGCGCTTGGTGATTACCCGCGCCGCGCCGTCGGAACATATAGTCAGGCAATATTTGTTGCCGTATACGTCGCGCAAAAATTTTGCGGTAAAACAAAATTCAATCGGAATTTTTGCGAAATCTATCGCGCCCTGCCCAAACATGGACATAAGGCTTTTACCCGCGAATTTGACGTAACACTCTTTTTCCGTCCAAATTTTCGTAAGGTAGCGTATTTGCTTTTTTGGCGGAAGGATTTTGCTTAGGCGCTGTTCGGCCTTGGTCAGCCATTTTTCGGGGTTGAGCTGGAGTATGCGGTCGGTTACGCTTTCGACATCTATACTGTGCCTTTGGGGCGAAACGGCGACGGCGACCATATTCCCGCTGTGCGACAAGGAAATTTGTTTTTCCTCGCCAACCAAAACAGGCCTGCCGTTGGGTTCGAACCCGACGTCCAAAACGTCAACTTTAAGCGCGTGGCGCAAAAGTCGGTAGAGGCAATAACTGCGCAGCTTGTCCCTTGCCAGCTTGAAGCGGCTGATATGCTCCGCGAGCGCGTCGGAAAAAAAACTCATGTCCTGCTCGCCCTCAAAAAGGCTTATGTCGTATGTGAAAAGCTGTATTTTGTTCATTTTTTTAATATTTCTATTATATCCCGCGGCTTTTCCGCAAAAATTTCGGCGCCGTGCTTCTCCAAAATTTTCCTGTCCCTAAAACCCCACAAACACGCAATCAAGGGCAGCCCGCTGTTTGCCGCCGTCATCGCGTCGACTTCAGAGTCGCCGACATAAACCGCGTTGTTCTTGTCACTCCCGAGAATTCTCAGCGCAAGGAGAACCCCGTCGGGCGCGGGCTTTCTGCGCAAACCTTCGCTCTGCCCTACCGCTACGTCAATAAGGCCGTCAAAATATATTTTTTTCAAAACCTCAAGCGCGCCCGTGTTTTTGTTGGTTACGATTGCCATTTTGTAACCGCCGTTTTTAAGCGCGGCGAGCGTTTCTTTTACTCCGTCGTAGAGGCGCGTTTTGTTATTACAGTTTGCCGCGTAGAGTTTTTTGAATTCGGCGAATATTTGCCCGAAATCCTCCGGCCTCTCACCCAGCGACAGTTCAAGCAAACGCTCCAGCCCGTTGCCCACAAACGAGTTTACCTCGGCAAGCGTGCGCAAGGGATAACCGTGCTCTTCCAAAACGTAATTAACGCTGTCGGCAAGGTCTTCCAAGGTGTAAAGCAGTGTCCCGTCTAAGTCGAAAATAATGGTGTCGATATTTTTCATGCGTCCCCGCTTTGGTTTGTCGCCGATTTTGCTGACAAACGGCGCGAATTTAGTTTATGTTTTTTTATAACTTTTGCTTATATTTTATTTCCGCCCGTGCTGTGAGCAGCTTAACCTCACGGACAAAACTGCGCGAATCGTTAAAATCACTTATATTTTTGCTCCAATTCGAGCAAAAATTTCTTTACCTCAAGCCCCGCGGCAAAGCCCGTCAATCCGTTTTTGCCTACGACGCGGTGGCATGGAACAATAAGCGGAAGCGAGTTTTTGTTGCAGGCGCGACCCACCGCCCGCGCGGCGCCGTGTTTGCCGACAAAATCGGCCAGCTGTCCGTACGTGACAGTTTCGCCGTAAGGGATTTTCGCCATGCGTTCCCAAACAGCGTTGCAAAAATCTCCGCCTTGTTGAAAAAACGGCAAATCGAAAGCTTTGCGTTTGCCCGCAAAATATTCGCCGATTTGTTTTTCCGCTTCGCCGAGCAATTCAGCCCCGCCGTTTTGCGGCTTTGCGCCGAAAAATATTTCGGTGATTGCCCCCCCGTGTTCGGTGATTGACAACACTCCCACGGGCGAAGAAATTTGTTTTGTAAAACAATTCATCATTTTTATATTGTAAATGTTCCGGGCACCGTTGTCAACAAGGTTTTCTCTCAATTTTATTGTCATAACAATGCTCTCCCCCACAGCGTAAACGCCCTTTTCGCGCGTGAACGCCAATCCGCCTTTTTTCAAAGACGCCTTTTCGCCGTTTTCCGTCGCCATATCCTCCAAAGCGTATACGAACAAAAAATCTCCCTCGAATTTTATTCGGCAACCCGGGGCATAAACCATTTCGCCCGAACAGCCTTTGAGCATCAAATTCAGGTCATTGCCCGCCCCGCGGCACAGCGTTCTGGCTCCGCCGTCGAACCTGTGGATTTGACGCGGCCCGAGCCGCACGGTTTTTTCTCCGCCCTCATTTAAATGGGTCAAAACGAAGCCTGACGACAAGGGCGTAATCAGCCTTGTAATTCCGGACAGCGGGGTAAACTCGGTTTGTTCCTCGTCCACCGAGGCCGAGCTTATGCGAAACAAAAAGTCGCGCTTGGCGTAGGACGCATAGGGCGGAAAAATAAACATTTCCGTCGTAACGCCGCCGCTCCAGCGCGATTTTCTAAAATCCTTTTCATTCAATATTTTTAAGCCCAAAAAAGCCTCCGAAAGCCTTGATAACCGCAAAAAAACACCGTAACTGAATAAACCGAACCCGTCATTAGAATATTATAAATAAACCGATTCGCGCCATTTGGCTATCAAAGCTTAAACGCCGCCTACGCCGTTTTATCTCAATAAAATTACAGCACGGCGGCTTTATCCGAATTATATCTTAGCAAGTATTTCCAGCATTTTGCTTGTCAGAGAAAGCAGCTCCTCCTGCTCTTGCGGCGTCAGGGCGGCATCCAGTATCTCTTTCGACAAGCGCGTAGTCCAAAAGTCCGAATCGACGATAAGCTTGCGCCCCGCCGGTGTCAGCGATAAAATTATTTTACGGCGGCTTTCTTTGCTTAAAGAACGTTCTATGTACCCCTTGTCCTCGAGGCTGTTTATGATTTTCGTAATATTCGTGATTCCGCTCGAGCGCGACAGTTCGCCTACGCATAGGCTTTGTTTGTGGTACAAAATAACCACGACATGTATTTCTCCAAGGGTCAGCCGCATAAGAGACAGTTTTTTTTCTTTCAGCGAAAGCTGAATAGGTGTGTAAATCCCGCGCTTAAGCTCCATCTGCATTACGTCCAGCTTGTCGCCCAGCTCCTGATAAAAATTTAGCGGCAGCGTTTCGCGTTCTTCGCGTTCCGTTTTCTTCAATAAAATTTCCTGCAATTTAACCTCTCCCCCTTGGCTATAACCTAAAATTAATTTTTCCACGGTATTTTTTTGCCCAGCTTATTCATAATCTTGACGCAGTTTCCCAAATGCATAAACTGGTGGCGCGAAAACGGCATCAGCATAAGTCCTGCATAATCCTTGCCGCACCAATAATCTACAAGCCAAAAGGCGTCGGGGTCGTCAGATACGCATCCCAACTCCGAAAGCTTTTGCTTTTTTTGCGCGTCGATTTTGGTTTTGCTTTGGTCGAAAGTTATGTTTTTTATCAACGAATCGGTATTGTCAAAAACCGCGCGTGCGTATTTTTCGAGTTGGGCGGTATCGAGCTTTTGTGAAAAACCGACCAGTTCCTCTCTTTTGAGCTCGTTGCCCGTCGTAGCTATCGGCGAATTTATTTTTGTTTGAAAACCGTTTTCGTAAAAAATCTGGGTCTTATCCAAAATAAGCGTGTTCGACGTTATGTCTTCTATGCGGTTTAGGTGCCAAAGGTAGTAGCCGATTGTTTTTTCGCCGCTCAAAGGCATTTTTGAAAATTCTTCGGGAGAAAGATTTTTAAAAATAAATTCGTAAATCTCCCACAAATCCGCGCGAAATTCGAGCAGGCGGCTTTTGCCGTCATCAAACGTGTCCCGCTTTTTAATCGATTGCTGAAAATGTTTGAACAGCGACGAAAGACAGTCTTTTGTCTTCATATCTATCTCCTTTTTGATGAACGGAATTCTTATTCCGCGTTCAAAATAGTTCAAAATTTTGTCTTTTTGGAAAAGTTAAATCAATAATTAAATTCGTTGCCGCCTACTTTGATTTTCAACGCGGCGGATTCGTTTTTGAATTTTTTGCGAATTTCTATCAAATTAAGCACGTCGTAGCCCTTTTTCGCAAGGAAGGCTATTACCGCTTGGTTGTTGGGATGTACGTAATTGTAAACCGTGTCCTCGCCGAAAGACGCCGCGAGTTTTTCGGCCTCGTCGAATAACGCCGACGCTAAGCCTTTGCGCCTGAATTTTTCCTCGACAAAAATCTGTTCCACCCAAACGCAGGGCGCATCAATCCTGCAAACCATGTACCCGCCGACTTGTCCCCCGGTTTCCGCCGCAAAAATACTAAAACGCGGAGCCAAAAATTCTTGGAATTCTTGCTCGCATTGACGCAGTGGCGGCTCCGATTTTATTCCTCTCAGCGAATTAAGGTGCGCCCTGAATTTCGCCATTAACGGCGAAATCTGTTCCGCGTCACTTTTTTTTGCATGTCTGATGTTCATTTTATTATATGATTAAAAGTTATTTTAATTATAATTCGACATACGTTTTTTGTTTTCACCGTATTTTACGAAAATAACGTTTTTTTATGGCAGCAATTGAGTAATTAAAAACGTCTTAAAAAACGCGAAAAGCTCCCGTTTAAGAATTCGGTTTCTTTTCGCCCGTGCCGCTTATCGAAGTAATATACGAAAGATACCACCTGTCGCCGACCTTTATCGTGCTGAGGTTCATGCTTTCTATTTTACTGCCCGTTTTGCCGTCGTCCTCGTAATGAACGGTAAATTCCACGGCATAAACCCTGAGCTTGCTGGCGACGTATTTCCTCCTTGGTCATTTTGTACGAAGTAAGCTCAATTTTGTTGATTTTACCGTAAATGACTTCATAACCAAGTTTGAATATATTCAAGATAATTTCCATTTCGCCTTCGTCGGCATTATACCAGCAGTCGGCCATGGCCTCGGTATCCTGTTTGTTTAAGGCGTCGGCAAAAGTCCTCAACAATCCCGGCGAAGTCGAATAGCCGCACGCCGCAAGGCTGCCCGCAACCATAATCAATACCAAAACAACCGACAATATTTTTTTCATAAATCCTCCGCCGGCGCAATGCTAAAACCGCCTTGCCCGATAAATGATCTTTACCATTTTAACATAAAAAACATATCAAATCAAGGCGTTTATGTTTTAATTATAGCGTTTATTAAATAAATTTTTACGCCGATTTTTCTGATTATTCGGCTTGAAATTTATAAAAAACGCGCCGCTTAGTCTTATTTTACGCAATGGCCCGAAAATTAAATCCTTAACTCAATGAATTAGAAACTTAATTCTAATGTGAAAAAATACAAAAAAAACGCGGACCGACTAATATATAGGTCGGTTCGCGTTTTTTGGTATAATTATTTTAATTGGTCGTTAACGTGCCCTCTACGGTAAACAAGAGAGCGTTGCCGTAGAAATTGTGTAGAGACGCCGTGGTAATGAGTTTTCCTTATTCAACTATTTAGGAATCTATCAAAATTCCTGATAGTGTAGATTTAAAAAATTATTTTATTATTGGTGGTTTTTTTATTACTTCGTCGTAAAAATTAACTTTTACATCTTTGCCCTGAAAAACATCGTTTACATCCATTTCTTTAACAACCTGCTGCAAACTTATTTTTAAACATTCGGCACTACCGTCTTTAATTGCTTTAAGTTTAGCAAAAAGATTTTTGTAATAAACATCAATTTCATTATTTATCCCCACTATTTTAGTCCAATTTTTTTTAAACCCGTTATTTAGATAAAGAGAAATATACCTATTAATATAATCTTGGTTACTTGGTTCGTAATAGAAACCATATGTCAATCTTTCTAAGATATAATGTATCCCATAATTGTAATAGCTTAATTTATTTGCAGTTATTTCTAATATAGGAATATTTAATTTATCTGCGAAAAATTTTATAAGTTTGTCTTTTTGTTCTCCTCTTATCGTTTCAAAAGTTTCAACGTACGAATAAAGATAAAACTGTATAAGAATCTCACTTTTTTTCATATATACTAACAGGCACTTATATAACTCATCTTTGTCCATAACTAAATTGATTAATTCTTTTTCGTAAATATCAAGTTCTTCAACTTTTTCTAAAAACAGTTGATTTAAACTTTTAAAATATTCATCACGGCTCTTACATATTTTCATTATCTAACTCCCCAGATTATATCTAGACCTTTTTGTATGAGTCTATTTAGTTCTTTTCCGAAAGCCCCTAAGTATTCATCACTTGGTAAGTTAGTTATAAATTTTTTTCCGAGTTCACTTTGCTGATCAATGAAACTCATATTTACTTAAATCTGGATATTTTTCATTTCGTTTCCAACCGCCAAATTTACCATTAATCATATCTAACGTTATGCAGGCAGTAAATCTTGTGGCGCGAAAATTATTATCTCCTGACATTTTTGATATGATTTCTAATGCCTTTTCCCTTTTATAATTACAATTCAACGCCCACAATGCGCCATAAAACGCTTGCGCTAAGTTGGCGAAATCTAATAAGCTATTCATAATATATAGAGCTCGCTCTGCTTCATTATTCGATAAATCAATTTTAATTTTAGATAATTTATCAAAAAGCCTATTAGATTTTTTATAATTTCTTGTATCATCAGACAATTCCACATATTCAGTTATAATGTCAAAAATTTCTTTATCGGTGTATTTTTTCATTTGACAAAAACCCTCTTTAATATATCTATGCCAAATTCTAATTGCTCCTCAAAATTTTGGCCTATCAACCATTTTCTTACTACAGCATATCCTGTGATTATCGGTTTGCGCATTGGACAATATTAATCCGTTAAAGCTCTAATTCATCGATAGCATCAGTTAAATTTTGAGTTACTGGGAATTTATATTTTAAATTTGGTTTCTTTCTGCGGCCACTTTCATCATAGAGTGGTTCTAATCTATCAATAATATCACAAACAAACTCATCAAAACTCCCCCATTCCAATATTATATCAACTTCCTTATTAAGTGAACAAAATACTTTCATACTATTATTTTTACAGAAAAACAAATGATGACCTGTAGAACCAAAATAAATTCTATCATCAATTTTAGCCTTCTGTTTTATTGAAGCATGATTTTTGTAATTCTCAAATACTAAATTGCAAGGAGAAAACATTATTGATTCACGCCATTGTCCCCATATTTCGAAACTTTTTCCATATAAGTGCAATCCATTATAATAATTATAAAAATTCGCTAAATCAACAGGTATCAATGAGCCTAACTCTTTCTCCAATTTTTGCCTTGACCATTCGATTTTATCAAATAATCTATGCAAATATGTTTTTTCACTTATAAAAGGAAGTTTACATACATTTAAAGCACCGTTAAAATGACTTTTATCTTCATATTTATTTATTAATTTATTTAATCTTTCCAAATAATTCATATTTACTTCCCCCATTTAAATCCTAATACTTCATTTAAGCTCTCTATTAATGTACTGTTTTTCCAGTTTCCATTATGTACGTATAAGTGTTTATCTTGGGGAATAAATGCGATATTACTTGAGTCTAAAATATCATCAATGCTATTATTTAATATAGAATCTTTAACCGTCTTAACATGATGTCCTACATAACCTTTTACTTTTCCATTACTAATCAATTCATCCATCTCATCCGGCAACCAATTGTAACGTGAAGTACCATCCAACACTTGCTGTTTTTCATTTTTCCATGCTAAATCTACTCCTTTTTTCCTCATAGAATCTATTTCTTTTTTATTAAATGTCTTTGGTTCTATAGTTTTAATCTTATTTTGCGCCTTTATTTCGGCCTCTGCTTGGAAGCCGCCGGTAATCATACCCATGCCGAAAGAGGTTACGGTTTGTACAAGGTCGATACTTTCGCGTTTGCCTGCGGCTATCTCTATCCCCTGACGGCCTACGTCCAGCCCCGCCTCTATCGTGCCTTCGGTCAGTGCGCTTAGGGTAACCTTGGCGGCTTTGTTTATCGTCGTGCTCGAGATTTTGGTAATCGCCTTAGACGCTACTTTTCCCGCGCCTGCGCTTACCAGGCCCACCGTTCCGCTGACGACGACTTCGCCGACGTCTATGTTGTCAAACCCTTTATTTATACCTTGTTTTACGGCATTGCCGGCAGCGCTGGCAACACCCATCGCCAACGGATTGCCCGCCGTAAAACCTGCCACCGCACCTACTATCGCGCCCTCTGCGGCGCTGGCTCCGACAGATTTCCAGTTTAAATCATCCCAAGACGTTCCGCTTACCAATTGTCCTACAAGATCTACTCCTCCGCCAATTAAGCCGCCCACGACACCGCCTATCAGTCCGCCTAGCCAATTTATTATAAATTCTCCGTCGGGATCGTGGTAAGAAACGGGGTTGTTGTGGCAGTAGGTATATTTGTTGAGGGACAGGGGGTCGTTGT
>DAITPX010000036.1:0-5926 GCA_036833365.1 Clostridia bacterium
GTTATAGGAGTGTCTTTTTTGCATGTGAGCGGCGGAGCCAAACCGCCGGTTATAAGCTGTTTAAATAATTATAACTGATGAAACCAAAGACGGTTTTAACGGTGCCAGGGAGTTTTAGTTTGCAAAGTCTTTGCCGATGTCGCATGCAATAAGTCACAGTTTTAAGAAGTTTTTAGCTTTGCTTTGTTCTAACCGCTTTGCGCGGGGGTTTTGGGAATTTCAAAGTTTGCGAATCGCTTGACGCGGTTGCCGGATTTATTCGCTTACCAAAACGACCAGCTTGCCGAACTGCTCCAAAACGTATTCCCTGACCGAAATGGATTTAAGCGCTTCGATAAGAACCTTGATTTTTTCGTTGTTTTCGGAGCCTTCCCTTACCGCAAGCACGTTGGCGTAAATGTCCGCGGCTTCGCTTTCGACAAGCTCGGTCAAAAGCACGGTACCGCCTATGCCTGCCGAAAGGGCGTAGTTGCCGTTGATTATGCCGAAATCGACGTCGGGCAGAACGCGGGGAATGAATGAGGCTTCGAGCTCGGTGAACTTTATGTTGTGCGGGTTGGACGTAATGTCGCGTGGAGTCGCTTCCAGGCCTTTGGATGCGTCCAGCTCTATAATGCCGGTTGCGGCGAGGAGCTGCAGGGCGCGGGCCTCGTTGGTGGTGTCGTTGGGAATGGCGAAGGTTTTGCCCTCAAGGTCGTCAAGCGAAGCGCTTTTGCCCGGGTAAATCCCCAAAGGCTCGAAATGAACAGCCAAAACGCTTTTGATGTGCGTGCCGTTGTTTTTGTTGAAGTTTTCTATATAAGGCAGGTGCGCGAAGTAGTTGGCGTCCAGTTCGCCCTGTTCCAAAGAGGTGTTAGGCAGAACGTAATCGTCAAACTCGATTATCTCGAGGGTGTAGCCTTTGGCCTCGACATAAGGCTTTATTGCCTTGAGGATTAGCGCGTGGGGCGTCGGCGAGGCGCCTACTCTGATAACTTTGTCGTCGGCGTTGGTCGTGGTGCAGCCCGTCAGCGCCAGCAAAACCAGAACTACGGCTAGGCAAATTGCGAACAGTTTTTTCATAATCTTTCTCCTTTTGAACAATTTGTTTTTATTTTATTTTTTTTGTTCTGTTAAATTTATTAAGCGCGTTTTATAAACGGCGTTTGTCTATTTTTTTGGCTAAAATGTTGAACAGCCATTGGACGAGCATGACTATCGCAATAATCACAGCCAAGATAATAAGCATTTCTTTGTACTGGTAGCGGTGGAGCCCGTACCTTACGGCGATGTCGCCTAAGCCGCCGCCGCCCATCACTCCCGCCATGGCGGAATAGCCGATGAGCATTACGAAGGTTATGGACATGCCGCGCACAAGAGAGGGCAGCGATTCGCCCAAAAGCACTCCTATGATTTGCCGTGCGTTCGCGCCCAAGGTAACGCAGGTTTCGGTGAGGTTTTTGCCTACTTCGAGCATGCTTTGCTCGGCCAGCCTTGCCGCAAATGGAATCGAACCGATAAACAGGTAAAAGCAAACGGCGTTTGTGCCTATGCTTATGCCTAAGACGAAACGGGCGACGGGGATAAGCACTATCATCAATATGTAAAACGGTATGCTGCGCCAAACGTTTATAACGGTTTCCAAAACCGAATGCAGGACGCGGTTTTTTTTGACGCCGTCCTCCCGCGTAAGCACGAGCACTATCCCAAGGGGGATTCCCCCAACATAAGAAAACAGCGTGGCGAGCGCCGTCATATAGAGAGTTTTGAGCGTTTCGCTTAAAAGCAGCGTCAGAAGTTCCGGCATTTTGCATTTTCCCCCAAAAGGTATTTTGCGTAGGGATTGCGCGGGTTTTCGAAAATTTCGCCCACGCCTCCGCGCTCGACTATGCGTCCGTCGTCGATGACTGCGACTTCGCTGCAAATCGATTTGACAACGTAAGGCTCGTGAGTGATGATTACTACCGTTACGCCGCGGTTGTTAATTGCGGCGAGGAGCTTCAAAATCGCCTTGGAGGTAAGCGAATCCAGTGCGCTTGTTGGTTCGTCGCATAAAAGGAGCCTCGGCTCGCACGCCAGCGCCCGCGCGATTGCCACGCGCTGCTTTTGCCCGCCCGACAGCTGCGACGGATAGGCTTTTTCCTTGCCGGTAAGGCCTACCAAATCGAGCAGTTCCGCCGCCTTGCGCCGTATTTCGTCTTTTTGAAATTTGCGGATTTTGAGGGGAAAGGCGACGTTTTGGTATACCGTCCGCTGTTCGAAAAGGTTGTAACCCTGAAAAACCACTCCTATGCTTTTGCGCACCTCGCGCATGGCGTAGGGCGACAGGTTTGTGATATCGGTTCCGTCCACTAAAATTTGTCCGCCGCTCAGAGGCTCGATTAAGGCCAGCGCGCGCAGGAGGGTGGTTTTGCCCGCGCCGCTCATTCCCATGATTCCCATCAGCGCGCCGTCGGGAATAGTGAAATTGACGTTATTGAGCGCCGCGATTTCCTTTCCGTTAAGGCGGTAGATTTTTGTTGCGTTTCTGATTTCTATCATTTTGTTCTCCTTTTTTCGGCATAAAAAAAGCTTTCGTCCCTAAAAATTTAGGACGAAAGCAAATAAAAGCTTTTCGTGATACCACCTAATTTCGCCAAATACCTTGCGGCAGTCGGCCTCTGCGGGTGCGCGGACAAAATATGTCCGGATACCCAGGCGTAAGATAACGGACGCTTCCGTCGCAGCCTTATGTTTCCACTCGGCCGCGCGACTCCGAGACCATTTTCGGTTTAGCTCCGTTCGGCCCGCTTTCACCTGCCCGGGCTCTCTGATGCGACTTAACTAAACTTACTCTTCTCTTCACAGTTTTTAAATATGGACGTATTATAAAACGCTGAAAGTCTTTTGTCAAGCAAAAACCGGCTAAAAAAATTCTGGTTATTTTTGGCGCGAGTTTAAGAGTCAGTATTTATTGTATTGGTTTTTAATTATCTGCTTGGTATGAATTGCCGATAAAATCGCCGCCCAAGCAAAATCACCGACTTCGATAAAGCATATATTCGGAATAAATGCTTGCCGTCGAACGCGCCGTAAATAGCGCGTAAGGGACATGAAGGGCGGGCTGAGATTCAGTACGTAAATTATTTTGAATCGAGACGTATTAAAATTCTATTCACGCGAAAATATGCAATCGAGGCGCAGAGAATAAACGTAATCGGTAAAGGCTATTTACCATACGGAACGATATCGCGACAAATGTACAACGGAACAAAAGATATTTAATGGAGTCATCAATCAAGTATTGTTTAGTGGATTTTTCTGATTTCTTCTTTTATCTGTTAGCAAATTGCCAGTTGAAAGATTTTAATTATATCACCAATATAACAAGAATAGTAAACAGTGCCGTCAAATTTGTACGTCGATTTAAAATATACATAATTCAACGGCTATAAAAAGTAATACCTAAAGCGTCGGCTGCCCTATGTAAAGATATCGCTAATTTTTATCGGATGTAAAATTAAGAAAATTGTTTTTGAAAATGAATTTTATTCATTTTATTATAGAGGTAAAGCGGTTGTGTGTAAATTCGTAAGGGTGGGGCAGGCGGAAATTAAATCAGGTTTTGGGCGTTTTGCCGTCGGGTTTTTCGTTTTTGTTGATCGGTGCGGGTACGGCCCGTTTCATTTTGTACAAAAGGTCTCTGAAGAAAAACCAAAGTATGTCTAAAATTTGCAGCGCGACGCTGATTAGAAATATCAGCCAGATATCGGCGGCGATGGCGGTGAAAGTCAGGTAAAGCGACGCCGAAAGCCCCCAGATGATAAATGAGGTGGCTATTCCCGACCAGCCGCGTTTTCCCCAAATCGCGCTCAAAACAAGCATCACAATCCCCGACACGGGTATGGCGTAAATGAACGCCAGCCAAACTTTTGATAAACCCTTTGCGAATAAAGTAAGCGCGACGAAAACGATTGTGGCTATAAGCCAAACCAGCCCCACCGACAGCAGCGACACCAGCAGCTTGCTGCGGCGCTCGAAAGGAGTGCGCTTCTTTTTGGACGTGTTGAGAAGGTCGTTGATGCCGATACGGTAGAGTGCCGCGAGCTTGTACATTACGTAAAGGTCGGGCAGGCCCTCGCCCCTCTCCCATTTTGAAACCGACTTGTCGGAGTAATTCAGCGCTTCCGCTACCTGTAATTGCGTCATTTCGGCAAGGTTGCGGTAGAAAACCAAGTTGCCCGCGACGGCGGTTTTGAAGTCTTTTTCGGTCATGCACCGATTTTACAACGAAAAGACACCGTTGTCAATACTTATTTTTAATCTCTACTCTGCGTAGAGTTCAAATTCTACAATTCTACCTCCGCAAAACGGGTTGGTGTACTTTCCTTAAAAAGTAGTAGCGTACCAAAAAGTAGTCGTAGGTTGATAAAACGAATATAATTTGTTAAGTTGATTTCGGAGGTATTTATGGGATATAAAATTGTAACCGATTCCTGCGCCGGCTTACCGGATTATATGTATGACGGTCTGGGCGTTGAAGTTATCGGCATGGAATTTATCGAAGGCGACAAAGTTTACACCGGTTACGTCAAGGGCAGGGACAACAGCCTGCAAGAATGTTATGCTTTGATGCGCCAAGGCAAGGTGTTCAGAACCACGTGCATAAACCAAGCCGCATATTATGACTTTTTCGAAAAACAACTTGCCGAGGGCGATATTTTGTATCTGGGTTTTTCTTCGGGCTTGTCGGCGAGTTTTTCAAATTCGATGTTCGCGATAGATGAACTGCGCGAAAAATATTCCGAACGGAAAATTTTTGCCGTGGATACTTTGGGCGGCTGCATGGGACAGGGGCTGTTGGTGTACCATGCTGCAATGCTCAAAAATCAGGGCAAATCGATAGAAGAAGTGCGCGACTGGGCGGAGCAAAACAAGCGGAGGCTGTGTCATTGGTTTACCGTCGAGGATTTGAAATACCTTTACCGCGGCGGGCGCGTGAGCAGAATAAACTTTATTTTGGGTAAAATCGCGCAGATAAAACCCATTATACGCGCCGACGACGAAGGGCGATTGGCGCCCGCGTCGAAAGTAATAGGGCGGCGCAAGTCGATTTCGGCGCTTGCCAAAAAAGTGCACGAGCTTATCGAAAACCCCGAGGAACAGACGGTTTTTGTCGCGCACGGCGATTGCCTGGAAGACGCAGAGGAACTGGCCGCGCAGGTTACAAAAAACATAAAGGTTAAGTCGGTGGTCATAAACCAAATCGACCCTGTGATTGGCTGCCACTCCGGCCCGGGCGCGCTGGCGGTATTTCTCTTGGGCAGACATAGGTAATTGAAAGAAAGCTGATGAAGCATTCAACCGGTTAAATCTTTCCTAATAAAGGCGGAAGGGTAGCGGAGAACATGAAAACGATAATTAAGTAATATGTAATTATTAAATTGTTTGTGCGAGGCGCGGGAATTATAGAGCCTCTGCAGCGTGCCGCGAGCTGTACAATCATGTAAAGGTTGGGTATCTCCCGCTCCCTTCCCACTTTGAATCAACCTGTCGGAGTAATTCAGCGCTTCCGATATCTGCGGCCGCGTCATTTCGGCGAGGTTGCGGCAAAAAATAAATTGCCCACGGCAATGGTTTTGAAATCTTTCGGGCATGCGCCGTTTTATAACAAAAGTAGGTTGTCAATACTTATTTTAATCTCTACCCTGCGTAGAGGTAAAACTTTGCAATTCTACCGCCGCAAAACGCACAGTATACTTTCACAAAAAAGAAGTAGGGCACAAAAAAGTAGTTGTAGGTTGATAAAATGAATATAATTTGTTAAGTTGATTTCGGAGGTATTTTATGGGATATAAAATTGTAACCGATTCCTGCGCCAATTTGCCGGATAATATGTACGACAGCCTGGGCGTTGAAGTTATCGGCATGGAATTTATCGAAGACGACAAGGTTTACAAAAGCTATG
>DAITPX010000036.1:5936-10807 GCA_036833365.1 Clostridia bacterium
CAACAGCCTGCAAAAATATTATACAATGATGCGCCAAGGCAGTGTGCTGAGAACGACGTGCATCAACCAAGCCGCGTACTGCGATTTTTTTGAAAAACTGCTTGCCGAGGACGATATTTTATATCTGGGTTTTTCTTCGGGCTTGTCGGCGAGTTTTTCAAATTCGATGCTCGCGATAGACAAAATGCGCGAAAAATTTCCCGAGCGTAAAATTTTTGCCGTGGATACGCTGGGCGCGTGCATGGGGCAGGGCCTTTTGGTTTATCACGCCGCGGCGCTTAAAAACGAAGGCAAATCCATCGAGGAAGTGCGCGACTGGGTGGAGCAAAGCAAGCTGAGGCTGTGCCACTGGTTTACCGTCGAGGATTTGAAGTATCTTTACCGCGGCGGGCGCGTGAGTAAAATCAATTTTATTTTGGGCAAAATTACGCAGATAAAACCCGTTATGCACACCGACAACGACGGACACCTGACCCCCGTGTCAAAAGTAATCGGACGGCACAAGTCGATTTTGGCGCTCGCCGAAAAAGTGCACGAGCTTATCGAAAATCCCAGGGAGCAGGCGATTTTCGTCGGGCACGGCGACTGTCTTGAGGACGCGCAGGAATTGGCAGAACTGGCAACGAAAGGCCTTAATGTCAAGTCGGTAGTCATAAACCAAATCGACCCTGTGATTGGCTGCCACTCCGGCCCGGGCACTCTGGCGATATTCTTTTTGGGCAGGCATAGATAGCGGGCATTCAAGTGCCTAAAAATTGCTTTTAACCGTAGAAAAACAGAGGAAATATATTTTAGAAAATATAACGGCGCCGTCAAAGTTGCTTGGGGCGCCGTTGCGTCTGTAGTAAAATAAAAAACTATTTATTATCGGATAAGTTGATGAAACGAACTGATAAATATTGAGGATTTTTTTGATTTATTGTTTTTATAGGAATCGGTTTGCCGCTCTCGTCGTCTTTGTATGACGCGTTATCGATTTGCTTTATTCTTTGAAACCCAAGCCTTTCAAGTAATTTCCATGAATTTATGTTGCGGACGTCGCAATCGCCGTAAAGCGTTTTTATGCCGACGGTCTGGAACAGGTACTAATCAATTCCCGCGCCGCTTCGTACGCATAGCCTTTTTTGCCGTAATTCGGGTTGAAATCAAAATCTATTGAATAGTCGCCGTCCTCGTCAATCCAATATCCCACGCTGCCGATTATGCGGCGTTCGGTTTTCAGCTCGGCGACGAGGCGGTTGTCCATATCCTTCCATTCGGCTGTTTGTTCCTTGATTTCTTCTTCGGTCATGGGATAGAAATCCTCGTATTTTGCGACTTCCTCGCGTCCGAAATATTCTTTCAGGCCGCATAAATCGCTTTCTTTATAGTTTCGCAAAATCAGCCGGTCGGTTTCCAATTGTAACATTATATATTCCTTAATAAACTATTTGTGCTTATTGTAAATCCATTGGACATGGTTTTTCAGGGAGTCCGATAGGTTAACCCGTTTACTTTTATGGTTGTACCGATTAACTTTGAAAAGTTAACGAAATTGGGTTAAGTTCAAGCGGGTTTATTTGATAACCGCGACTCCCAAGTATTTTTGAAGGACTTCGGGCACGCGGACGCTGCCGTCGGCGTTTTGGAATTGCTCGACGATGGCGGGGATTATCCTGCTTGTGGCTAGGCCGCTGGCGTTAAGCGTGTGGACAAAACGGGGTTTACCTGTTTTTTCGTCGCGGAAGCGCGTGTTGTTGCGCCGCGCCTGATAGTCGTTGCTGTTTGAAACCGAGCTGACTTCCTTGTAGATGCCCATGCTCGGCAGCCAGACCTCGATGTCGTATGTGCGGGCCATGCTTGCAGAAACGTCGCCCGCCGCGAGCTTCGACAGGCGGTAATGGAGTCCCAATCCCTCGACAAGGCGACGGGCTTTGCCGACAAGCTCGTCGAAGCTTGCACCACTTTTGTCGGGGTGTGCGTACTGAACCATCTCAACCTTGTTGAACTGGTGCCCGCGAATCATTCCGCGCTCCTCGCTGCGGTAGCTTCCGGCCTCCTTGCGGTAGCAGGGGGTAAAGGCGAAAAGTTTGACGGGGAGGTCTTTTTCGGGAAGGATTTCACCCGCGAAAATATTGACAAGAGCGGTCTCCGCTGTGGGGAGCATAAACTGGCCGTCGCCCTCGGCGCCGTCAATCCAATATACTTCGTCGGCGAATTTGGGGAACTGCCCCGCGCCGTAGCCGCAGCGGTAGTTGAGCATATGCGGCGGCAGGATAAATTCGTAGCCGTCGGCGATATGCTGCTCGATAAAATAACTTAATAGAGCCCATTCGAGGCGTGCGCCCATGCCGCGGTAGAGCCAGTAGCCGTTGCCGCCGAGTTTTACGCCGCGCTCATAGTCGATAAGCCCGAGCTTTGTGCAGAGGTCGTAGTGGTTTTGAAAAGCGAAACCGAATTCGGGCTTGCTGCCGAAATAATCCAAAACCTCGTTGTTTTCTTTGCCACCCGCAACGACGTCGGGGTCGGGAAAGTTGGGGTACGACGCCAAAAGCGCGTTGAGCTCCTCCTCGGTTTGGGCGAGGGTTGAGTCGAGGTTTTTGATTTCCGCGCCCAGTTTGCCCATGTCATCAATCAGGGCGGAAGCGTCGGCTTTTTCGCGTTTAAGCTTGGCGATTTGCTGTGTAACGCTGTTGCGTTCGGCTTTTTTGGCCTCTACGTTGGCTATGACGGCGCGGCGGCGCCTGTCGAGCCCGATTACTTTGTCAAAGGAGTAGCTGCCGCGTTTGCCTATTGCCGCCTCGGCCTCGGCTTGGTTTTCGATAATTCGTTTGATGTCCAGCATATATTTTTCCCCAAAATTTATTTTAGATATTTTAATATTTTACCACATAGACAAAAAATAAACAACAGAATAATCGGGCGGGAGATGCAATGGAAGAATTTGACATGTGTATTGACTTTTTGGGGACGGATATAATATACTGTTAATATAATTAAGAATACGCTTTTTTAAGGAGATTAGTTATGAATAAATTTGTTAAGGCGATAGCCTTGATTGCGGTGGTTGCATTTGTTTTAGCAGGTTTTGTGGGCTGCGGCGGCAAACAGACATGGTCGGACGAAAACGTCGTTTTCTCTTACGACGAAAACGGCGACCCGGTCATTACTTTTCCGGATAATTTTGAATATCCGGAATCCTCGTACGAAGAATTCGGATTGGACCCTAACGCCATGGGCATACCGGTTCCTTATGACTTTTACAACGAATTGAATCTTGCAATTCAATATAAGAGAATTTCATCCCTTTATTTAGTAAAAATCATTAAGAAACTTTCCATTGCAGAAGCTGAAAAGCTCGAAAATTATAAAAATTCTGCGCCATATAACTACAGTACATTTTACGAAGCAGTCTTAATTTATGATTATTTACGGGATAAAGAACTTAATGAGTCTATTATTTATAGAATGGGCTTCCGCGATAATAAGCAAATTGAAGGGTATCCTCCGTATCAATCAGGAGACTGTTTTGTTGCGTTACTTACAGGACATTCAGGTATAGTAAATGCCGTTGCTGCGCCACCATTATTTGTTTTAGATACGGGAAAAATAGCCATAGATACTTGCGCTTATACTCAAGGAAGATATGAAGATATATTAAAAGATATTTCAGTTGATTTAGCAACTACAGGAAATTCTGTAAAATCTGCCTTTGAAGAAAATCCCCGCAAATTGTATCAAAAACTTATAATTCGTGATTATGTAGAATTTATAAAAGAAAAATTCGCCGAGGTGGGGTATGAAGTTAAATAAAACAGTGATTGCTCAGTTTTGTTATGTGTATTGACTTTTTGGGGACGGATATAATATACTGTTAATATAATTAAGAATACGCTTTTTTAAGGAGATTAGTTATGAATAAATTTGTTAAGGCGATAGCCTTGATTGCGGTGGTTGCATTTGTTTTAGCAGGTTTTGTGGGCTGCGGCGGCAAACAGACATGGTCGGACGAAAACGTCGTTTTCTCTTACGACGAAAACGGCGACCCGGTCATTACCTTTCCGGATAATTTTGAGTATCCGGAATCTTGGTATGGTGAATTCGGTTTTGACACAAATGGGGATATCGAACCGTATGATTTTTACGAACGTTTAGATATAGCTATAAGACATAAGCGAATTTCTTCCATTTTTTTAGTAAAAATTATCAATAAATTATCCGTAGAAGAAGCCGAAAAGCTTGAACATTACGTGGATTATCCGCCGGATAATTATAGCACTTTTTATGAGGCAATTTTAGTTTACGATTATTTGCGTGAGAAAGAACTCAATGAACCTATAATTTATAGATCTTCTTATCGAGATGATTCTCAAAAAAAAGGTTATCCCCCATATGAACCGGGTGATTGTTTCGTTTCATTGCTTAGTTCATTTAGTGATAATTACAATATAGTAAACGCAGTTGTTATCGGTGAAATATTTGTACTCAAAAGTGATACGGTAACACTAGATACCTATGCATATACCCAAGGATTTAATTTTGATGTGCTGAATAATTATTCCGAAAAAGTTGCGGAAGAAAAAAGTTTAGTAAAATCCGCTTTTGAAAAAAATCCACGAAGGTTATACCAAAAACTTACAATCCGTGATTTTGTCGAATTCATAAAAGAAAAATTCACCGAGGTAGGGTATGAAGTTAAATAAAGCATGATTGCTCAGTTTTGTTATGTGTATTGACTTTTTGGGGACGGATATAATATACTAATAATGTAAATAAAGAATTAACTTTTTTAAGGAGATTAATTATGAAGAGATCTGGCAAGCTAATAGCATTTATCGCGGTGGTTGTAATAACCTTAACTGTATTTGCCGGCTGCGGTAAGGAAATCATAA
>DAITPX010000037.1:0-6504 GCA_036833365.1 Clostridia bacterium
GCGACATAGTACGCGTGGCGGTTCCGAATATGCTTTCCGCAAGGGCTCTGACGGAAATAACGGCGAAAAGCCCTTTGCCCGTCGTAGCCGACATTCATTTTGACCACAACCTGGCCCTTGCCGCAATCGATAATGGCGCGGCGAAAATCCGCATAAATCCGGGCAATATTCCCGAAAAAGGGCTGGACGGCATTATCGCGGCCGCGAAAAACGCACATGTTCCCGTACGCTTGGGCGTAAACGGCGGTTCGGCCGACAAAATTTTACTTGCAAAATACGGTTCCAAGGCGGAAGCGCTGACCGAAAGCCTTTTGGGTTATGTAAATTACTTTGAAAAACGCGGTTTTTACGATTTGGTTTTATCGATAAAGTCCTCCGACGTCGGCGAAACTGTGGCGCTAAACGAGAGAATAGCTCAAAAATGCTCCTATCCGATCCATATAGGCTTGACCGAGGCGGGCGTGCCCGACATCGGGATTGTCAAAAATTCCATAGCCATATCGCGGCTTCTTTTGAAAGGCATAGGCGATACCGTCAGGGTTTCGCTTACCGCAGACCCCGTGCGCGAGGTTTACGCCGCCAAAGAAATTTTGCGCAGTCTCGGCAAAAAAACGGGGGGAGTGGAGTTCGTTTCCTGCCCTAAATGCGGCAGGTGCGTAATCGACCTCGAGGGTTTGGCGGAGAAGATTTACGACGCCACGAAAAACTTGAACAAAAATATCAAAGTCGCCGTTATGGGCTGCGAGGTTAACGGCCCGGGCGAGTGTGCCGACGCGGACATAGGGCTCGCGGGCGGCAAAAAGATATCCTTTTTTAAAAACGGAAAAATCTACAAAACCGTCGAGTCCGAAAACGCGCTGGACGAGTTTTTGAAGGAAATAAACAAAATCGAAAATGATACTCAAGACACTGATAAAAGCCAATGAAAAATACGCCGAGCTGAGGCTGCGCAAGACGGTTTTCAACCGTCTGCACGACAGCGTGGAATACATATTTTCTTTTCCCCGCCCGCTTACCGAAGCCGAGCGAAGCGAAATCGAAACGACCGTCAGGTTTCTTACGCCCGACGGGCTTAATATTTACTGCAAATACGTTCTCGACGACTACGATGCCGCGGCGGTCAAAAACGAAGCCGATGCGCTCATAAAAAAACTTTGCCCCATGGCAAACTTCCGCGACGGGCTTTCGGTCGCGGCGCGTTCGGCGGGCGAAAACGCGGTGGAGGTAAAAATCGCCGCCGACGAATTCGCGTCCGAGGTGATGGAAACGGGCAAGGTTTACGATGCGCTGAGAGAGCACTTCCAAACGGTGACGTCAAAGGAAGTTATTTTGTCGGTTGAGCCCTACGAAAAGCCTATCGATGTCGACAAATTGATTGACAAAATCGAAACGCGCCAGCAGCTCGCCGTAGAGCTCCAGATGGCAAAACCGCGCCGTTATTTTGAAACAACGGAGCACTACAAGCTCGTAGGCAAAGAAATTGTCACGGCGCCGCGCTACATAGCCGACCTTACCGTGCCGTCCAAAAGCTGCACAGTCTGCGGCAGGGCGGCGGGGCTGAGGAGCTTCCCCACAAAAAACCCCGACCTCTACGTTTGCAAAATGGAGCTCAACGACACGACGGACAAAATTCAGGTCGTGCTGTTCGCCAAAAACGAAGCTTATAAAAAATATATGCTTATCGCCGAGGGCGACGAGCTTATCGTTTCGGGCTCGGCGGACATAAACTCCTACAGCGGCAAAAAAGAGGTCAAGGCGTACAATGTTTCCAAATGCAAAATAAAGTTTGCCGCGCCTGAGGTGCCCGTTAAGGCCGCGCCCGCCCAATACATAACCGTAAAGCCCAAGCCGTATTACGACGAAACGCAGGTAAGCCTTTTCGAAAAAAATACCGTGACGTCAGAGTTTCTGATCAAAAACGACGTCGTGGTTTTTGACTTCGAAACGACCGGGCTGGAGCCGCGGCAGGACAAAATAATCGAAATCGGCGCGGTCAAAATCAAAAAGGGAAAAATTGCCGAGACCTTCACAAGTTTTATCGACCCCGAAATAAGCTTTTCGCCTAAAATTACCGAAATCACGGGCATAACGGGCGAAATGGTGGCGGGCAAGCCCGTTTTCGGCGAGGTCGTAGGCGATTTTTTCAAGTTTTCCCGCGACGCCGTGCTTGTTGCGCATAATATCGACTTCGATTTCAGTTTTTTGGAGAAAAACGCGCCGCCTTTCGGCTACGTGTTCGACAACGCGAGATTCGACACAATCGCCCTTGCCCGCGGCCTTTTCACTGGCGGCGAATATAAAGGGGCAAAATCGTCAAACTACAAATTGCAGTCGGTAGCCACGGCCTTGGGCGTCGAGTTCGACGTCTTGCACCGCGCGCTCGACGATGCGGTTCTGACGGCCAAGGTGCTGATAAAAATGCTCGAATACGACCCCGATTTGTTGTAGCTTTCAGCGTATCCTCATCTTAATACCGCCGGAAACCCCGCCAAAAACGTCCCGTGCTCCCAATTTAGCTTAAAACGGTTGCATTTTCCGGAAATATGTGGTATTATCTGATCATTAGAGCGATTTTTCTTTACGAGAGTGGGTTATTCCCGCTCTCTACTTATTGTTGGAGGTATTTCCTTTTGAGCAAAGTCACCCGGGCGGTGTATGAAATAGCCCAGCCCATTGCGGATGAATTGGGCCTCACGCTAATCGAAGTTTTATACGAAAGAAAACACAACGGAATGAACCTTACCATAGTTATAGACAAGGAAGGCGGCGTGGACATCAACGACTGCGAAAAGCTCCACCGCGCCGTGGACGCGCCGTTGGAGGAGCTTAACCCCACCGACGACCAACCGTATATTCTCAACGTTTCGTCGCCGGGCCTTACGCGCCCGCTGACACTGCCGTGGGACTTCAAGAAGCATATGGGCAAGGAAATCGAGGTCAAGCTTTACGCGCCGCTGGACGGCAAAAAGGTTTTCCGCGGCATACTGGCGGATTTTGCCGACCCGGAATTTACAATCGAAGCGTGCGGCAAACGGATGGTTTTTGACCGCACAAAAACCGCGGGAATATTGCCGGTTATCAAATTTTAGCGAACACATTGGAGGATTATAAAAAAGAGAATGATTAACAAAGATTTTTTTGCCGCTTTGGAAGACCTCGAACGAGAAAAAGGCATCGACCAATCCGTCTTTATCAAAGCACTGGAAACGGCTCTGGCGTCCGCCTGCAAAAAAAATTACGGCGTGGCCGCCGACGTGACGGTCAAGCTCAACCCCGAAAAGGCGACTATCCGCGTTTTCATGTACAAGACGGTAGTGGAAGAAGTGGCCGACCCCGACAAAGAAATGACTCTTGCTGAAGCACAGGAATTGAAAAAAGGATATAAATTAGGAGACCAGGTTTTGACGGAAATCAACCCGCGCGATTTCGGCCGGATTGCGGCGCAGACCGCAAAGCAAGTGGTTATGAACCACCTGCACCAGGCCGAAAAGGACATGACCTACAACCAATTCGTCGAAAAGGAAAACGAGCTGCTTGTCGGCATCGTTTCCCGCGTGAAGGACGACGGGACGCTTTTTGTCGAGATAGGCAAAAATCAGATGGAAGGCATTTTGCTGTCCGCCGACCAAATACAGAGCGAGCGTTTCAACCCCGGCGACAAAATAAAAGTCTATGTTAAAAAAGTAAAGGAAAACCTTAAGGGGCCGCAGGTCCTCTTGTCGCGCACCAGCATAGGTTTTATCAAACGTTTGTTCGAAAACGAGGTGCCCGAAATCCGTTCGGGTATCGTGGAAATAAAGGCCATAGTGCGCGAGCCCGGCTTCCGCACCAAAATGTCGGTGTGGAGCAACGATCCCGAAATCGACCCCGTGGGCGCCTGTGTGGGAAACAGGGGCGTCAGGGTCAATGCCATCGTAAACGAAATCGGCGGCGAAAAAATCGACATAATTCCGTGGAGCAGCGATATTTTGGATTATATCGCGCGCGCGCTTTCGCCCGCAAAAGTCCTGATGGTTCAGGCCGACGAAAGCACCAAGGAAGCCAAGGTTATCGTCCCTGACGACAAGCTGTCGCTGGCGATAGGCAAGGAGGGGCAGAACGCCCGTCTTGCCGCCCGTCTGACAAACTGGAAAATAGACGTAAAATCCTACACCACCGCGCTCCAGATGGGCTTGTTTGACAACGACGACGAAGAGGACGAAAGCAGAGAGGACGAAACCGAAATAGCGAACGAAATTTCCCACGAACCCGCCGAGGACGAGAACGCGGAGGAACCGGAAAACGAAAACGCGGAGGAAGCTTCGGACGAAACGGACGAACTCCCGCCCGACGCTCAAGACGGCGGTGAGCTTTAAACAGGTAACGAAAAATGAAGAAAATCCCGATGCGCATGTGCCTTGCCTGCCGCGTTATGCAGCCTAAAAATACTCTTATAAGGGTTGTCAAAACCCCCGAGGGCGAAATAAAAATCGACGAAAAAGGTAAAATGAACGGGCGCGGCGCCTACGTTTGTAAAAATCCCGACTGCCTTGCCAAAATAATAAAAAACCGCGCGCTTGCCAAGCAGCTTGAGGCGCAGGTGCCGGCGGAAATTTACGATAAACTCAAAGAAATAATTTTGTACGAAAGCAAATGACTTGTCAAAGTGGAGGTAAAAGATTTGACAGAAAACACTAATCAATCGCAGGCCTTTGAAAATCTGAAAAAATTAAAAAGCGTCACCGAAAAAAGCGCCAGAAGCTTTCAGCAGGAAGTCGGGCAGGCGAAAAGGCGGCTGGACGACGTTAAAAGGGCGATAGACCAAAAGAAAGCCAAGCTGGACAGCGATTTGGCCGACCTTGGCGCGCCCGCAGAAACGGTTCCGAACGCCGCCGCCGCTCCCCGGCCCGAGCAAAAAGCCGCGCGCGAGCCTCAGGCACAGCCTAAAACGGAAGCTCCCGTCAAAGCCGAAAAAAAGGCGGATTTGCCAAAAGCCGCCGCGCCCGCCGCCCGTAC
This sequence comes from Clostridia bacterium, assembly GCA_036833365.1. Lineage (GTDB taxonomy): Bacteria > Bacillota > Clostridia > Christensenellales > CAG-314 > JAQUSX01. The sequence goes on from DAITPX010000037.1 coordinate 4,996, forward strand.
CGACCCCAAGGCCGTTCAGCAAAAAGCCGCGCCCGCAGCCGACAACTCGGGGCAGCGCACGTATAAGGACGAAAAGGGCAACATCAAGGTGCGCAAATTTTTAGAGCGTACTCCCATGCCTCCTAAAACGAGTATCGCTCAAAAACCGCCTTATGGCAAGCGCCCCCAAAGGGACGAACGTCCCAGAAGCGCCGACGCAGGCCGCCCGCCGCGCCCAATAGCCGGTGCGAAGGATTCCTCGGCGCACTCCGCGAGGCCTCCAGTCAAAAAAACTTTCGAAACAAAGCTGCCGGCGTCGGCTACCCCTCAAAAAAGCTACGGCAACAAAAATAAAACGCACGAAAAAAGCGACGACCGCAAGGCTCTCAGCAAAAAGGCGTTGCTCACAAAAACATACACGGGCCTCGAGGAAGACGAGAGGATGATTGCCCGCCGCCCACGCCAAACCAGAAAAGGCGACAGGATGGAGCAGGTCATCAAAAAAATCGACAAAGCGGTCATCACCGCCGAGGATGTTTCCATCAAAGTGCTTTCGGAAAAAACGGGTATTCCCGTGGCCGCGATTATCAAGCAGCTCTTCAAAGAGGGCATAATCAAAACAATCAACGACACCGTCGAATTCGCTTTCGCCGCCTATGTGGCGAGCGCTTTCGGCGTCGAGCTGGAGCAGAAAATCGACAAAACCGCCGAGGAAACCATTATGAGCGACCAGGGCGACGACCTGCCCGACGACACCAAACGCCCGCCGATAGTCACCGTTATGGGCCACGTCGACCACGGCAAAACGTCGCTGTTGGACGCCATCCGCAAAACCAACGTAACCTCGGGCGAAGCGGGCGGAATCACGCAGCATATCGGCGCTTACACCGTCAAACTCAAGGGCGAGCAAATCACCTTTATAGACACCCCCGGGCACGCCGCTTTTACCGCGATGCGCGCGCGTGGCGCCAAGGTCACCGACGTGGCGATCATAGTGGTTGCCGCCGACGACGGGGTTATGCCCCAGACCGTCGAGGCGATAAACCACGCCAAAGCGGCGGAGGTTTCCATCGTCGTGGCGATAAACAAAATCGATAAACCGACTGCCAATATCGACAAGGTAAAACAACAGCTTTCAGAGCAGGGGCTCGTTTCGGAAGAGTGGGGCGGCGACACCATTATGGTCCCCGTTTCCGCAAAGTCGGGCGTCGGGATTGATACGCTGCTCGAGTCGGTAATATTGGTAACCGAAATAAAAGACCTAAAGGCCAATCCCAAAAAGCGCGCCACGGGCACCGTCATCGAGGCGGAGCTCGACAAGGGCAAAGGCCCCGTGGCCACTATTCTGGTGCGCAACGGCACGCTTAAGGTAGGCGACAGCATCATAGCGGGCACCGCCACGGGCAAAATAAGGGCGATGTTCGACGACAAGGGCATGCGAGTAAAGGCGGCTCTGCCGTCCTGCCCCGTTTCGGTGCTGGGCTTTTCCGAGGTTCCCGACGCGGGGCAGGACGTCAGAGCCGCCTTTAC
>DAITPX010000037.1:6514-7692 GCA_036833365.1 Clostridia bacterium
GGCGATTTCGCTTACGTCGCGGACGAAAAACTTGTCAGAAAAGTCGCTGACGAGCGCAAATCCAAGGCGAAAATCGAAAACGTCAAAACCACCGCGGCAATTTCGCTCGACGAGCTTTACGGCAAAATCAACGAGGGCTTGCTCAAAACCCTCAACCTCATTATCAAAACCGACGTTCAGGGCAGCTTGGAGGCGCTCAGGCTCGCGCTGTCTAAAATCAGCAACGACGAAGTCAAAATTTCTCCCATTCACGGCGGCGTGGGCGCAATTAACGAAACCGACGTCATGCTTGCCAAAGCCTCGCAGGCGATTATTATCGGCTTCAATGTGCGCCCCGACAACAAGGCAAAACAGGCCGCCGAGCAGGAGGGCGTCGACATCAGGCTGTACAGCGTAATTTACGACGCGGTAGACGACGTCACAAAGGCGATGAAAGGCATGCTCGAGCCCAAGTTTAAAGAAACCGTTCTGGGGCAGGTCGAAGTCCGCGAGGTTTACAAAATCACGGGCGTGGGCGCGGTCGCGGGCTGTTACGTTACAAGCGGCAAAATCACCCGCGCCAGCAAGGTCAGGATTTACCGCGACGACGTGGTTATTTTCAACGGAGAGGTCAACCAGCTCAAACGCTTTAAGGACGACGCCAAGGAAGTCGCTCAGGGTTACGAATGCGGCGTAAGCGTCAGGGATTACAACGACATCAAGGTCGGCGACGTGTTCGAAGCGTATATGATGGAAGAGATTGAGCAATAACATATCACGATAATGGAAAATATAAGAACCGAAAAACTTAATTCGCAGTTTCAGCGAAATATCTACGAAATCCTTTCGACCAAGGTCAAAGACCCGCGGCTTACGGAAATGTTTTCCGTTACCAAGGTTACCTGCGACAGGGAATTGACCTTTGCCAAGGTTTACGTCAGCGTTTTTTCCGCCGACGCCAAAAAAACCAAGGCGACCTTCGATGCGATTGCCTCCAGCGCGCCCTTTGTCAGGCGCGCGCTTTTAAAGTCTATGCGCATACGCGCCGTCCCCGAGCTCCTGTTCGTCAACGACGAAACGTTGGGTGAGGGCGGCAAAATAGAACAAATCCTTAGCGAGATAAAACATGGTCAAAACGATTCCTGAAATAGCCTCCGTGCTGAAAAAATCCCAAAAGCTGGCGATTTTCTGCCACACCC
>DAITPX010000037.1:7709-10568 GCA_036833365.1 Clostridia bacterium
ATGGCCCTGTGCTACGCGCTTCGCAAAATGGGCAAAACCGCCGACGCTTACTGCGACGAGCCGCCCACCGAGGGCATGCGCGAGTTTTTGCGGGAAGGCGAAATTTCTTTGGAAATGCGCGGCGTCAAATACGACACGCTTGTTGCGGTGGACTGCGGCGACATTTTCCGCTTGGGGGTTTTCAGCGATATGTTTGAAAAACACCCCAACACCGTGGTGCTTGACCACCACATGGGAAAGCCTTTCGGCAAGTACTGCTATATCGCCGATTTTTCCAGCACGGCGGAAATCATTTTCGATTTGCTTAATCATTTAAAAATCGACCTTGACCGACAAATTTCGACAATGCTTTATATCGGGCTGATTACCGACACGGGCAATTTCATGCACGCCAACACAAACGCCAACACGTTTGCCGTGGCGTCCGATTTGGCAAAGCGCGATATTCACATAGCAAAGCTCAGCCGCGTGTTTTTCCGCGATTCGAGCTTTGCGCGCACAAAGCTGGTCGGGCGCGTAATTTCTCGTATGCGCAGCTATTACGGCGGGCTTTTCTGCCTGATTTACGTTAAAAAAAGCGATTTCGACGAGTTCGGGCTGACCGAAGAGGCGGCAAAAAATATCGTCGATTACGCCATAAACATCAAGACCGCGCTTGTGGGAATTTCGCTCGTTGAAGCAAGCGAAAACGTTTACCGGGTAAGCATACGCGGCAAGGAATTCGACATCCGCTCTATAGCCGAGCGTTTCGGCGGCGGCGGGCACAAATTCGCCGCGGGCTGCCAGATATCCGGTTTTTTCGAGGACGTCGCGGACAAGCTCGAGCGTTTTGTCGGCGAGCGCCTTGAGGAAGCGAAAATAATATGACCGACGGGTTTTTCAATTTTTTGAAGCCTGCGGGGCCGTCGTCCTCCGACGCGGTCGTCCAAATCCGCCGCCTTGTTGGCGGCAAAACGGGGCATTTGGGCACGCTCGATCCTGGAGCGGCGGGCGTCTTGCCCATAGCGGTGGGCAAAGGCACAAAGCTTTTCGACTTTCTGGCGTTCAAAACCAAAAAATACCGCGCCTTTTTTACCTTCGGCACGTCGACAGACACCCTCGACTCGTACGGAAAAATAACGGAAAAAAGCGAATTAATCCCTGCGCCCGCTCAAATAGAAAGCGTGCTCCCCGAACTTACGGGAGAAATAAGCCAAATCCCGCCGCAGTATTCGGCAAAATCGGTAGACGGCGTCAGGGCTTACGAAGCGGCGCGGAAGGGCGGCTACACCGAGCTCAAAACCCGCGCGGTAACCGTAAACGAATTTATTTTTTTAAGGCAGGCGGACGAAAAAACCTTCGTTTTCGACATCACCTGCGGCGGCGGAACCTATATACGCTCGCTCGCGCGCGACCTCGCGTCAAAGCTCGGTACCGTGGCTTATATGAGCGCGCTTGTCAGGCTGGCGTCGGGGGACTTCAAAATCGAAAATTCCGTTACAAAAGACGAACTTATAAAAGACTGGCAAAGCCGCCTCTTGCCGCTGGATTATCCTCTCGGCGGCATTGATGCGCTGGAAATAGATAGCAAATTTTACGACAAGCTCAAAAACGGAGCAAAAATCTCTTGCGAAAGCTTCGGCGGTTTGCGCAAAATCTATTGTAAAAACGAATTTTTCGGCCTGGGGTTGTCAAAAGCCAACCAAATCGTCTTGGAGTATAACCTGCACGTATGAAACATATCAAATTCGACACTCCTTATGAAAAACCCGTCGCGCTGGCTCTGGGTTTTTTCGACTGCATGCATCGGGGGCATAGGCGGATTCTTGAGGTCGCGCGCCAAAAAGCCGCCGAGCTTGGCGCGGAATCGGCGCTTTTGACCTTTGAAAACAATTATTTTCCCCTTGTCGGCAGGCAGGACAAACTCGTCTACACGTTTGAGGAACGCAAAACCATTTTGGAAAAGCTTTCGCTGGACGTACTCGTAAGCGCACGCTTCGACGCCGGTTTTATGCGCATGAGCTCCGACGAGTTTTTGCTCAAGCTCGCCGGTTTCAACCTGAAAAGCGTCGTCTGCGGCTTCGATTACCGTTTCGGCTCGGACAAGGCCGACGCATACAGGATGCAGGCCTTTTGCGAAAAACGCGGCATTGATTTTCACGTGCAGCAGGCGGTCGTCCACGACGGAATAAAAATAAGCACCACGCTGGTACGCGAGGCGCTCGAAAAAGGGCGCGTCGACCTCGCTAACTTTTATCTCGCCGACCGCTATTTCATAAGCGGCGTTGTCAGGACGGGCAGGCGGGTAGGGCACCTTATAGGCTTCCCGACGGCTAATATTGCCGTTTCGCCCGAAAAGCTTTTGCCCCCGGGCGTATTCGGCGGCGTCTGCGACATCGACGGCTCGCAATACAAAACGCTGATTAATATCGGCGGCCAGCCCACTTTCGGCAGCGAGCAAACCGCCGTCGAGGCTCATATTTTGGGCTACCAAGGCGACCTTTACGGCAAATTGCTTACGGTTTATCTCGACAAATTCCTCCGCCCGATTCAAAAATTCGAGTCCGAAGCGCAGCTCGCCGCCCAAATCAATAAGGATATAAAAAATTTATAAAATGACAAAATTCGGACCAAGCGGAAATTCAAACAGTTTTTACGCGGAGGGCAACACCGCGACGGAGCAAGCCCCCAAATGGCTCGCCGAAAAAGGGCTCGACGCTTTCGAGTATTCCTTCGGCAGGGGGGTCAACCTCTCCGATACCAAGGCGGAGCTTATCGCCGCCGAAATGAAAAAATACGGCGTCGAAATTTCCGTCCACTCGCCTTACTACGTCAATTTCGCAAACACCGACGACGCTATGGCTGAAAAATCCTACGGAT
>DAITPX010000038.1:0-10542 GCA_036833365.1 Clostridia bacterium
AGCTCTTCCTGGTTGTAGATGTAGTCCACCCAGTTGTAGACGACCAGCGTTTCGGCGTCGTCGGTGCGGCAGGCCGCGAAAACGGCCAACGTTGTTGCTAGCAAAAGCAACGTGAGCAAAACGGCAACGATTTTTTTCATTTTTTGATTGTTTCTCCTTCTACCTTGTTTTTTCTAAGATTGGCGATAAGCAGCAGCGCCAGGACCACTACGAAAAATATGCTGAATACGGCAAACCAAAACGGCTCCATGCCCTTTATGCGGGCGTCCTCGTAAATATAGGTGGAGAGCGTTTCGATGCCGGTTGAGCCTTTGTTGATTTGGGTGATTATGAAGTCGTCCATGGAAAGCGTGAACGACATAACGAACCCCGACACGACCCCCGGAAAAATGTAGGGCAAAACTACCTTTGACATAGCCTGAATGGGGTTGGCGCCAAGGTCTAGCGCAGCCTCGTAGAGGTTGGGATCCATCTGCGCCAGACGGGGCATGACCGAGAGCACCACGTAGGGCGTGCAGAACGCAATGTGCGCTATGATAAGCCGCGCCATGCCCTCGGGGATTATTTTTACCGAAACAAAAAATATCATAAGCGAAACAGCCATGACTATTTCGCTGTTGACCAGCGGGATTTGGTTGACGCCCATAACGGCTTTTTTGGGACGGGACGGCAAATAGTGGATGCCTATCGCCGCGAAAGAGCCTATGAACGTGGAAATAACCGAAGCGGCCGCCGCAATGATAAGCGTGTTTTTGAGCGCGCGCAACAGAAGCGGCGCTTTTTCGCTTTGTATCAGCGAAACATAGGCGCCGAAATTGAAGCCCTGCGAAAAGCTGAAGTTGGCGCTGTTGCTGAAGCTGAATACGATTATTACTAAAATCGGAAGGTACAGGAGCGCCAAAACCAGCCCCAGATAGCCGTCGGCAAGGAATTTTTTGAATTTTGTCATACCGAGCCTCCTTCGGTTTCGCGCTTGCCGTCGAATCTATTTAAAACCAAGTTCGAGGCTATAACAAGCAGCAGCATTACCAGGCTCATGACGCTGCCCACGCCGTAAAGCCCCTGAGAAAACTTGGTCTGGATGCTGTCGCCGAACAGAAAAATTTGGCGGTTTGAAAGCAGCTCGCTTATCGCGAAGGTGGAAATCGTGGGGATAAACACCATCGTTATGCCGCTGGCAACGCCCGGGACGGACAGCGGAACAGTCATTTTCATAAACACGGTCAGGCTGTCGGCGCCCAGGTCGCTCGCCGCTTCGTAATAAGATTTATCAATGCCCGTAAGCGCGGTGTGAATGGGCAATATCATAAAGGGCAGGAAGTTGTAAACCATACCCGCGATTACCGTGCCCATGCCGAGCTCGACGTTAAGCGCCAAAAAAATCGCCTTTGTGGAAAGGGTGCGTATCAAAAAATTTACCCACATAGGCAATATGAAAAACAGCACCAATATTTTGTTGCCCTGGTGGTACCTCGACAGAAAGTACGCAGCAGGATAGCCTATGACAAGGCAAAGCAACGTCGTGACAAGACCTATAACCAGCGAATTTGCCAAAACCCCGAGCCCCGTGCCGTCGGAAAAAAAGTCGGCGAAGTTTTTGAGCGTAATGGCATTGTTTTGGTCCAAAAACGCGTTTATCAAAATCATCACCAGCGGGACGACAATAAAAACAAGCAAAAACAGCATGTAAGGGTAGGCGAAGGTTTTGCGTTTTAAGTTGAAAAGGCTTTTGGGCGCCGCCGCGACCCTTACCCGTTTATTGTTCATCTTGGCGCTCAACCTCCCTTATGTCTAACTTGTCGGGCGCAATGTAAATGCCCACGCGGTCGCCTTTGAGCCAATCGTCCTCGGTATCTATAAAAAACTCGTAATAGTCGTCGGTGCGCACTACGCACTGGTAGTAGCTGCCCTTGTAGATACTGTCCACCACCTCGCCGCCTATAAGCCCGTCCTCCTCGTCGTCGAACAGCTGAACGTCGTCAAAGCTAACCTTGACCTCGACGGGCGTGCCGCTTGGGAGGTCGGCGTTGCAGGGAAACTTGCCGCCGCAGATATCGACAATAAAATTGTCGAGCATTTCCGTTTCGATTTTGTTTATTATGCGGCTTTTGCGCATTATATGAAGGTCGAAAGGCTTAACGTATAACCCGACGTCGTCGCCTATCGAACATTCGACGTTGTCGTGAACCAAAATTTCGTTGCGCTCCTCGCCGCGCGTCAGAACGGTAGTTTGGTAATAATTGCCTTTGAAAACCGACGAAATCACTTCGCCGACGATAAGCGCATTTTCCGCGCCCGCGTCCACCACTTTAATGTCCTCGGGACGGATAATAACGTCGATGGGTTCGTTTTTCTTGAAGCCCTTGTCGACGCACTCGAAGTCTGTGTCCAAAAAATTGACCTTGTAATTTTCTTTCATTACGCCGCTGAGAATATTGCTTTCACCTATAAAATCCGCTACGAAAGCATTTGCGGGTTCGTCGTAGACCTTTTGGGGCGAGCCGATTTGCTGTATTACGCCGTCGCGCATGACGACTATCGTGTCGCTCATGGTGAGCGCTTCCTCCTGATCGTGGGTGACGTAAACGAAGGTTATGCCGAGCTGCCTGTGCATGCTCATCAGCTCGAGCTGCATGTCCTTGCGCATTTTGAGATCCAAAGCGCCCAAAGGCTCGTCCAGAAGAAGGATTTGGGGCTCGTTGACGAGAGCGCGCGCAATAGCAACGCGCTGCTGCTGCCCGCCCGAAAGGCTGTCTACGTTGCGGTGGCCGTAGTCTTCCAAATTTACCATTTTGAGCGCTTTGCCCACTCTTTCCTCGATTTCGGTTTTTGTCAGCTTGCGCATATTCTGGTAGGTTTCGCCGTCTTTTTCGTAAGGCTCACCGTCGGGAACGTATTTCAGCTTAAGCCCGAACGCGATGTTGCCGAATACGTTGAGATGCGGGAACAGCGCGTATTTTTGAAAAACCGTGTTTATGTTGCGCTGGTGCGGCTGAAGGGCGGTTATGTCCTTGCCGTCGAAAAAGATTTTGCCGCCGGAGGGCGTTTCAAAGCCCGCGAGCATACGGAGCGTCGTCGTTTTGCCGCAGCCGGAGGGCCCCAAAAGCGTGACGAATTCGCCGCGCCGAATGGACAATGAGAGGTTTTTGACCGCGGGGTTGTCACCGTAGTACTTTGAAACGTTTTTCATCTCGATGATTTTGTCGTGCTTGACCATTTCTTCTCCTCGGGAAGCGCTTTTTTCAGTGGAAAAAATTGCGCCGCCTGAAACGTATAATATTTTTAAAAATTGCTGGGCGTGGTCACCCACAAAATACGGCTCCTGCCCTGCGCGGTATTTTTTATTGTGTGCGTTTTGCTGCCGTCGATGTAAAACGCTTCTCCTTTTTTTGCCCTGACCGAATAGTCGTCGAAAACGATTTGGACTTTTCCGTCCAGAACGTAGCCGAACTCCTCGCCCTCGAAGGGCAGCCGCTCCTCGCTTTGCTCGCCTTCCTCAAGCGTCAAAACGATGGGCTCCATTTGGTTTTTTTGCGAATTTGGGATGAGCCACGTCGCCGTAGCGGTGCCGTTTGCGGACGTAAAATAGTCGTCGGTTTTGAACACTACCTTTTCGCGCTTGTTTTCGCTGAAAAACTGCTGGACGGAAACGCCCAGTATATTAAGTATATCCATCAGGGTGGCAATCGAGGGGGACGCGATGTCGTTTTCGAGCTGGGAAATGTAACCTTTCGTCAGCTCGCAGCGCGACGCAAGCTCCTCCTGAGTAAGCCCCCTGCGGAGGCGAATTTGCTTAATTTTGTTGCCTATATCCATAATCCAGACAATAATATCGTAACAAATTAGTTATGTCAAACATTTTGATTATTTTTACTAAACTTTTTTTAAAAATTTTGAATTAAATTAACGGAGAAAAAACGTTTTTAAAAGAATAAATGGGAAAAGGGAAGTTTCACCAGTCAAGAAGCCGAATTTAGGCAATTTCTTGAGCGTAAAAGCGACGCGGAAATCGACGGGGAATTTATTAATTTTCGGCAGCCGAGGAGCGGATTGGGAACTATGTAAAAATATGACGGAAAGCGGGCGCGCGGTAAACGCCTGCTTTACTTTGAAAGTTTATTTGAATGCAAAATTCTGCAGCAGCGCAGATAACGTTTTCTCATATAAAATGGGATTAGCAACATAGCATAAGAATGTGTCTAAAGATTCGCGATTTTAACTTAAAGGAGAAAAATAAGTCGGAGGATTTTAAAATTCTTAAATATAAAATAAGTAATATTTAGAAATATAATTATTATTAGAAAAAAATCGGCATTTTCAGGTGCCGATTTTTTTCGTTTGGGAGAGATGATATTTTGTTTAAATCAAAATTTAAGACTTGGGGTAGCGGGCGGCAAGCTCTTTTTGGAGTAGGTCGCGGACGACTTCGCCCGCCATCATGTACCCCGCGACGGGGGGCACAAAAGAAACGCTGCCAAGCGGGTTGGTGGCGTTTGTAATCGGCGGGGTCGGCGAATAGAGCACCTTGAGGCTTTTTATGCCCATTTCCTTCAAACGGTGGCGCATAGTTTTGGCCAAGGGGCAGCCGCTTGTTTTGTAAATGTCGGCTATTGTGAAGTCGGCCGTCAGGCGGTTGGCCGTGCCCATGGACGAAATAATGGGCACCCTGCAGATATCCGCCATATCCGCGAGCGCCACTTTGCTGTCCACGCTATCTATACAGTCGAGTACATAATCCACGAGGGTAAAGTCGATTTGAGCGCCCCTGACGTATCGGACGGGGTATTTCGTCACCTTGCAAAAAGGGTTTATATCGTGGATGCGGAGTTCCTCCGCCTCGACTTTAAATTGCCCCACCGTCGATTGCAAAGCCGTCAGCTGGCGGTTTATGTTTGTGGGGTTGATTGTGTCGTTGTCTACTAAAATCAGGTTTCCTATTCCGCTGCGCGCAAGCGCCTCGCAAGCCGCGCTGCCTACTCCCCCCAAGCCGAAAACCGCCACCGTGCTTTGGGAGAGTTTTTGAACTCCTTCGGCGCCTATCAAAACTTCTGTTCTTTGGAAAATTCTGTTCATTTCTTAAACTTTTGTCCCTCGAATACGTGCTTTTTCTTTAATGTAAATTTAATATGATTTACTTTTGAATTGTATCATAAAAACTAAAAATAGGGGTTAAAAACGATGAATAATAATGTCGAATTTTGTTTTGTAATGTCGAAATTACAAAAAAAGCCCGCGGTATTTCCGCGAGCCGTTTTTTTTGAAAAAATCGATTTTTGCTTTGAATTTTGACCGAATTTGATTTTAATCTCAGGGTTGAAATTTATACGCAGCCTTGGGCCATCATGGCCTTCGCCACCTTGTCGAAACCGGCGATATTAGCGCCCGCGACAAGATTGTAGCCCAGCTTGTATTCGACCGTTGCCTGGAGGATTTGTTCATGGATATTTCTCATGATGCCCTGAAGCTTTTCGTCGACTTCTTCGGCGGACCAAGAGAGACGCATGCTGTTTTGGGACATTTCCAAACCGCTTGTGGCTACGCCGCCCGCGTTGACCGCCTTGGATGGGCATACGAGAACTTTGTTGTTTTGGAGGTATTCGAGCGCTTCGTTGGTCGTAGGCATATTTGCGACTTCGTTGAGGTATTTGATGCCTTTGGCGACAATGGCTTTGGCGTCCTCGATGCGGATTTCGTTTTGGGTCGCGCAGGGCATGCAGACATCACAGTCGACGTTGCCCCACGGTTTTTTGCCGGCGATAAAATCGACTTGGGCGAATTTGTCCTTGAACTCACTGACCTTGTTGTGCCTCCAGCCGTTCATAACGGGCATAAAGTCGATCATTTCCTGCGTCAGGCCGTCTTTTATGTAGACATAACCGTCGGGCCCCGAAAGCGTGATAACCTTGCCGCCCAATTGGGTGATTTTTTGCGCGGCGCCCCACGCCACATTGCCGAAACCGGAAAGAGAGAATTTCATGCCTTTTATATTGAGCTTGAGGTGCTTTAATACTTCGACAAAGAAATATGTAGCGCCGTAACCCGTAGCCTCGGGCCTGATCAGGCTGCCGCCGTAAGAGAGTCCTTTGCCTGTCAAAACGCCGTTTTCGTAAACGTTTTTGATGCGCTTGTACTGTCCGAACAAGTAGCCGATTTCACGCGCCGCAACGCCGATGTCGCCCGCTGGCACGTCGAGGCTGGGGCCGATATGACGGTAGAGCTCGGTCATGAAGCTTTGGCAGAAACGCATGACTTCGGCTTCGCTTTTGCCTGTCGGGTCGAAGTCGCTGCCGCCCTTGCCGCCGCCCATAGGAAGGCTTGTAAGGCTGTTTTTCAGCGTCTGTTCAAAAGCCAAGAACTTCATTATTGACAAGTTTACCGACGGGGCGAACCTGAGGCCGCCCTTGTAAGGCCCGATAGCGCTGTTGTACTGTACCCTATAACCTTTGTTTACCTGTACCTTGCCGCTGTCGTCAACCCACGGAACTCTGAACATGATGATGCGCTCGGGCTCCACAAAACGTTCGAGCAGCCCCGCTTCTTCGTATTCGGGGTGAATTTCGAATACCGGCTCCAACGAATGAAGAATTTCCGTCGCAGTCTGGTGGAACTCGGGTTCGCCGGGATTGCGCCTGATAACATCTTCTAACACTTTTTGAACATAATTAGACATCTCGTCTCTCCTTTATTTTTTATGACCATAGTCATTATTTGCAAAAAAAACAACGTGAAAAAAATCGCTTTGAAACTTTTCGCCCCAAAACCTTTGTTCAAGCCCATTGTAACACCAAGGCACCTTTTTGTAAACACAAAACCCCGCGGATTTTAAATAATTTTGCCCCGGGCGAACGGCTTGGCAAAAGCAAAAAAACGCCCCCGGGCGGGAGCGTTTTTCGCCGAAATTCTTTGCGAATTTTCGTTCGGGAATTTCAAAAAATTATTCCGGCACGGTGCCGGCGTTTTCATTATCCGCGGGTTTTTTGCGTTTTTTGAAAATCTGTTTTCTGAACAGAATAAGGTTTATCGCCACGAAATATACGATTAAAACAGCGAAGGTCAACCACGCCATGCCGTTGGGGTTGCCCCAAAGCGGGTCGGGCGCCAGTCCCATAAAGAGAAGCATGGGGAAGCCGAAAACAATTGCCCAGACGGGCATATAGACCGTGTTCATGACCGCGGGGGTCTTAAAAGACGGGTCGACCTCGCGCACAAGTATTACGCCGGTCGACGCCGTGCCCGCTCCGTTGCCCCAAAGCGCCAAAAACTGCTCGTCGGCGTAGTTTGGAAAAACCTTTTTGGCTATGACGTCGGTATAGAAATAGGTCACGACCGCGCCGAGCACGCAAATCAGCGTCAACGGTATGATAAATTCGGCGTGAGTGAACGCCTCCAGCTTGATTGCCGCAATGCTCGCCACGACCATCAGGTCGAAGAAAAAGCCGCCCAGCCGCGAGAGCATAAAATCGTTGGTGTATTTGCGCTTCATTACGCCTTTGGCGTAGAGCTTTTTCATGATTGCCCTAACGATAAGCGCCACGATGGTGCCTATCAAAAAGTTGAAGCCCCAAATAAGCGGGTTTACGGTTTTTAACAGGAAGGAAGACGGGTCGGGGTTGATGGCCTTGAAAAGCTCGAACAGCCCGTACATCAGCCCGAAGGTCAGAGCGTAAACTATGGCGACCAGCGCTATCTGCACGGTCAGCTTGTCCATGGATTCGCTCATGGGTATTTCGTCGGCCGCGTCCGCGGTTTCGCCGCTGTTTTCATCGGCGTGCTCGTGCGTGCCGCCCTTGGCGAACCTGCCGCGTCTGCGCATTGTGGCATAGTAAATGCAGCCGCCGATTGACGCCGAAATAAGGCCCATGGCGGCGATAGTAAGCCCAAAGCTGGCGCCGTTTTCGAAGCCCAGCCTTTGGTATATCTGCCCCCAGTTAAACGCCTGGCCCGGGCCCTGCCCGTAGCCCATAGCAAGAAGCAAGCCGCTGGCGGGGAATATCCCGTCGATAACGGGGAAAAGACTAAGCGTTATCGCCAGCCCCAAAATGCCCTGCACAACGTAAATGCCCACCATGGCTATGCCGCTGTCGAAAATTTCGCGGCTGCGTTCTTTGGATGCTTTTTTTTCGCCGCCCCATTTGAGCGCAAGCGCGACGAAGCCCAAGCCTAAGCCGTGATAGGTAAGATATTCCAGCGTATTCCCCGAAAACATCGAGGAGCCCGTGGCCGCCTTAAAAATGGCGTCGGCGCCGAGCACCAAAAAGCCTCCCAAAAGAGCAGATGGGAACATCATAATCCGCAGGAATTTGATATAGCGGCGCAGTATGTTGGCTATCAGCATCGCCGCGAGCAGGATTGCCGTGGTGATGATCAGCGACCACGCGTCTATATCCCAAAAATCAAACATACGTTTTTCTCCTTAAGCCAAAGTTTTTATAAATTTATGTTATAAGCCCAAAAATTCACCCTTGCCCTGAACGCCTTTAAGTGTGTTTTTGTAATGGTAGAAAAACTGAACATACTTAAGCGCGTTGAAGGAGGAGCCGGCAATCAAAAAATAATTTTGGCTGCCCTGAGAAATTTCTAGCTTGTTCCTTCCCAATATAGCCATTGCGGAAATTTCGGACAACGGCACGGTTTTTGCCCCGAAATCGTCGGTTATTTCCAGCCTGTCGCTAAACATAGTAACAACGGTTTTTTTGGAGACCTTATGTTTTCTTTTGTTTTTGATTTCGTCCTTGACGTATTTTATTCTGTCGGAAAAAAGCAGACGGACGGCGCCTGCCGAATTAAGGTCGAAACCAGAAACGAAATCCTTTTGATAGTCGTACCACTCTTTTACCGACTGAAAAGGCCCCTCGGTGAAAGTAAGGTCCGTACCGTAAACGGCGGTCAGCCCGCATGACGAGCATTTAATCATGTTCTCCTTGGATACGAACCGCGTTATGCCGCAGTGCGGGCAGACGTAGAGGCAGCTTTCCATGCCCTCGGCGTTGGCTTTGGAATAAAAATTTTGTTTTAGCGCGCGGTCGTCGACGTAAAGCTCGCGGCAGATAACCTCGTGGAGCTCTTCGGCCGTCATGTCGGCGTATTCGGAGGGCTCCATAAGCCTTGTGACCGCGCCCGTCATTTTGCCCTTGCGCAAATTGACGGCCCAGCGCGGGCGGACGCCGTAGCCGCCGCGGAGATTGACGAACAAAACGGGCAGCCCCAAAAGCTTGACGTATTTAGCCGTTGAAACGTCTATGTGCTCGGTGGTGCCGGAAAAGGTAAGGTTGCCCTCGGGACAGAGCGCTATGCTACCGCCCTCTTTGGCTACGCGAACGCTGTCGCGGACGGTCCGGATATCCTTGGCGACCTTGTTTTTGGGTATCGGCGCAACCATAAACTTGAGCGCCTTGGATAAAAACCCCATGGAAAACAAGTCGTCGCGCGCGATAAAATAGAGGTTCTTGTCAAAAATCAGCCCGATTAAAAACTGGTCGGCTTTAGTCTGGTGGTTGGACAGTATCAGGTGGGGCTTGCCTTTGGGAAGCTTGTATTTTTTGTAGGAATAACCATACTTCGCCCTCATATGCATCGAGAAAAAAGGCCTGACCAAGCCAGTTATTATTTTGTGCCGCAATTTAATCCATTTTTTTGTCATATGTACTCTCTCCAAAGCCGTTTTTTAGGTATCAGCCCTGTAAGTTTAATTCTGCATTATTTCGCCGCAACAAATTCGTTTCGTCAAAAAAGTTTTCGGCCGTCTGCAAAAATGCGGCGCGGTATGTTGCGGTTATTTGATTTCGATCAGCTCGTAAGCGGCGGTGCCCAGCCCGATTTTCTCGGCGTGGGCGAGGCAGGACTTCCACTCGCTGTTTACGTTGCAGTTTTTGAAGTGGTCGTGGAAATCTTCGTGGGTATGGAGCTTGTCCGTCAGTTCGCTGCCCGGAAGCGGGGCTTGGGCGTTGACGGCGTCTATGCACGCTTTATCTAGTGCGACGGGGTCGAACGACGCGAACATGCCCACATCCTGAATAATCGGGACGTCGTTGTAGCTGCGGCAGTCGCACAGAGGCGAAACGTCGACGACGATATTTATGTGGAAGGACGGCTTGTTTTGCACAACCGCCTGGGCGTACTCGGCCATTTTTTTGTTGAGCAGCAGCACCGAATTGTAATTGGGGTTGTAGACGGCGTCGAAATTGCATTCGCCTATGCAGCGCCCGCAACCCACGCATTTGGCTTGGTCTATCGAGGCGCAGCCTTCGCCGAAGCTTATCGCCCCGTGTGCGCAAGCCGCGGCGCATTTGCGGCAGCGGCGGCATTTGTCACGATTGACCGCTGGCTTGCCGTCGCAGTGCATTTCCATTTTGCCCGCGCGGCTTCCGCTGCCCATGCCGAGGTTTTTTATCGCGCCGCCGAAGCCCGCTGTTTCGTGCCCCTTGAAATGGCTCAGTGATATAATGATATCGGCGTCGGCTATGGCGGCGCCGATTTTGGCGGATTTAACAAGTTCGCCGTTTTTAACGGGTATGTACCTTTCGTCGTTGCCCCTTAGCCCGT
>DAITPX010000039.1:0-10301 GCA_036833365.1 Clostridia bacterium
CGCGTCGGTGGTTATATTTATGTCGTCGCCAACCTTTACGCCCTTTGGCGCGTCCAAAACAAACCCGCCGTTTTTGCATGACGCGCCGCCTATTTCATATCCGTTCCTCAAAATTTTAAACGCGCTTCCCGCCGCCTGCGGTTCGCCCGCATCGATTTCTATTTTGCCTCCGCCGAGGATTTTTTTGACAACGCCTATTTTTTCGCCTATATGGCTCTGCACTTTCGCCGAAATAAAATTTTTGTCCTGCCCGAACGCCAGTCCCGCCGTGTAGCCGCCCCTGTTGTATGCGCGTCTGAGCGGCGAAATGTCGGGCGACCTGCCGTCGAGCAGCGCGCGGTAATATTTTGTGGCGGCGGCGACGTATTCGGGCCTGCGCATGCGCCCCTCGATTTTAAACGCCGTCACCCCCGCGGCGATAAGCTCGTTTATCCGGTTCCCTACGCACAAGTCCGACAGCGATATGGCGTAATCGGGCGTGGATTTCCCCGACAAAAGGTATTTTTGGCGGCAGGGCTGTTTGCACAGGCCCCTGTTGCCGCTGTTGCCGCCGGCAAACCCGCTCATGTAACACTGCCCCGAAAAGGACGAACACAGCGCCCCCTGCACGAAAGCCTCTGTTTTGACTATTTTGCTTATGTCCGCAAGGTCGGCGAGAGTTGTTTCGCGCGCGGCAACGACTTGGCTAAAACCGTACGCCTTCGCCGCGGCCGCGCCCGACGGGCCGCACACGCCCGCCTGCGTTGAAAGGTGCAGCTCAATATAGGGCAAAAATTCTCTCAAAACCGGTCCGAGCAACGTGTCCTGCAAAATTATAGCGTCCGCGCCAAGCAGATAAACGCTTTTCGCGGCGCCGAAAAATTTGTCCAGCTCGGAGTCTTTGACCAAAGTGTTGAGCGTAACGTAAACCTTAACGCCGAATACATGGCAGTAGTCGACGTACCAGCCAAGGTTTTCCAATGTGAAGTTGGCAGCGTTCAGCCTTGCGTTAAATATGTCTATGCCGAGGTAAACCGCGTCGGCGCCGCACGCGACGGCGGCCTCGAGCGCCTCGGGCGAACCCGCGGGCGCAAGCAAAGTGTATTTCATAATAAACATACTACCTCATTTTTACGTTTTTTTCAACGTTTCGCGAGGCATACGTTAAAAGCGGCTTTTTATTTTAAAGCCGCTTTTTTTTGAATTTTATTTTTTAAAAGCACCCGCGCTTTCCGTTTGCCCCTTTAGCTCAGGTAAGAGCGGCGGTCTTGGTTACCGTTACGGTGACGTTTTGCTCGGTGCCGTTGCGCTCTATCTTAAAAATAACGTCGTCGCCGAGATCGAAATTGAAAACATAGTCGCCCAAAGTATAAAGGCGGTTAATCTCTACCGTTTTACCCCCGTGAGTGAACGATTTGAGGATGTCGCCCGCTTTGAGGTAGCCGTATGCGATGCTGTTGCCTTCGACGCTTTCGACGGTTATTTCATGCTCCACGACGGTTCTTTGCGCAATGGGGTCGAAATAAGACGTGACGTCGGTTACCCTCATCATTATGCCGAAATAAGCCTTGTCAATCGCGCCCTCAAGCAGCCGTTTAGCCAGCGAAATCGCGATATTGGAGGGAATGGCGTAGCCGATATTGTCGGTTTCATCGTCGACGTATTTCGCGTTGACAATGCCTATCAGCTCGCCGCTGGTGTTAAACAGCCCGCCGCCGCTGTTGCCGGGGTTGACGGGCGCGTCGATGCGGATAACCCTGAGTTTGAGCGTGCTCAACTCGTCGGGCGCGTCGATGTCGATATACTCCGAATCGATGGAAATTATGCCGCTGGTTACGCTTACGCCGCCGTTATTGGGGTTGCCCGCCGCAACCACAGTTTGTCCCGCCGTAATATCGAGGCTGTCGGCCACGGTGGCGACCGCCGCAGCGCTTTGGGAGTAGCGCTGGTTTTTGCGGATTTTTATCACGGCTATGTCGTTGGACATCGAGCCGCCCACATATGAAGCCAAAATGCCAAACCCGTCGTAATACATGCCGTAAAGGTACACATAAATTTCCCTGGTTATTTTGCTTGACGAGCTTTCGTCATAAAGCACGTGATAATTTGTTACGATGTAGGCGTAGGTGTCGTCCTCGTCAAAAATCACGCCGCTGCCCGCCGAAGCCCTGCCCTGAATGCATACGACCGAGCGCAGGGCAATGTTGGCGGCCTGTTCCGTCCCCGAATAAGCGGGCTGCACCGAGCCGTAAGTTTCGCTGAGCCATTGGTCTATGTCGCCGCTGAAGCCGTTTGCCACCGCCTCGTCGTAAAGCGCCTCAAGCTTAGGCGCGGTCAGCAGCGAGTCGTATTTCGTAAGCGACTCAATCCATTGCTCGAACGTTCCCTCAAAGCCGCCTTCCACGGCCTCCTGATAAGCGTTGAGCGCCGCAGGCGAACAGGACGCGAAAACAAGCGTCAAAACCAAAAGCAGCGCCGTTAAAATCACAAAAATTCTGGTGCGTCTTTTCATTGCGGTTTTTTCTCCTTTTTATCGTTATTTAAATGATAATTGTAAATTATGTTTAAAAAGTGTCGGCAAAATGAAAATTTTTTTAAAGTTTTTTTAGTTTTAACTTAAAACCTCGGTTTTGCGCTTTCACTCTTATAAAAACTATAAATTCCGTCGAATAACCGTGACAATTCCGATACAAACTTTAAAATTTCGCAAAATTCATAGCTTGTCAATCAAAATTCACTTATCATTGTGGCGGACAGAGAGATTTAAAAAACTTTTGCTTAAATTCGATACGAAAATTTCAACGCAGCAATTTCTCTTATTGCCGCAATCCTGAGGCTGTTTTTCGCATCGCCCCTAATAATTAGCATTTGGAATTATGTTCCGTCACGGTTATGCCCGCGCCTATGCCTAATTTCACTATCGTTGCCCCGCAACCGCCTTTCATATAATTTAGAAAGGTTAAGAAATTACAATATCACGCTATCAGATTTTCCTGTTGCAAAAGCGGATTTTTACCGAGCGGCTGCCTTTTAAATATGCAAACCGCTTATGCAAAGCCCGAAATCCGGCAAAACGGAATATTATGCAACGTAAACGCATTGGAACTCTTCGCAAATCACAGGCATATTTTCATCGAAAGACAAATTTGTGTCTTGCAGGCAATCCTCAAAAAACTCCCTGTGCACCTCGCGCCAGTATGCCAAGCTCCTATCCCCTTCGCCCTCTTTGTATGCGTGCTCCCGAGTGACGCGGCTAAACGGGACTATATACACCCTTGTAGTTTTTATTATGCATATGGCTTCCGCATTTGAATTAAGAATCACGCTGTATCCGCCTTCCTTTGGCCGCGGTTCGTTTGTAAATTCATAAAGTGGGTACGCCGATGCCGTCGCGGTTTTGATTCCGGCCGTCACAAGCTCCGCCAGTTTATCCGGCGCGGCCCCAAAGGCCCACGCCTCGTATTCGGTCTCTTTTATGTTTTCTTTCCGAACGAAGATATCCCACAATTCTTTGTCCGTCATAGCTTACGCCTCCAATCACCGTTGCCGCGCTCGGCCCTCAAATTAGCGCCTTAATATAAATTTTTTTCATTCCCTTTTTTATAAGCGCTTTTGAATTGTTTAGAGCAAACTGTCGCACAACCCGAGCATTTTTTTATCCAAGAGCAAATCGCCTGCTTGCAAGGCATTTTCACTCATTTATTGATGGGCTGCAAGTATTCGCCCCATAAAGTGCTGCGCATTTTACCGTTCGGGTCGACGCCGACAAACGGTATAATGTCCGCGCCTCCGTTTGATTTTTGTTTATTTAGGCAGACGACGACTGCGCGGTAAGCCTGCTCTGCGATATAATATCTTTTTATTTATAAAATTATTCAGAGCAAAAACCGCCCAAACCGTTTTCCTGGTAGCAGTCCTGCGCCTCTATGCAACCCCAAAGACTCTGAAAAAAATCGCCGCTATTAGTTTTTGCCCTTGCTTCATTGAAAATTCTCAACCGCTAAATTCTACGCTAAGGTCTTACAGATTTTTAGATTTTAAAAGCCAAATAACTTAAACCATTCACCGCGCTTCGGATTTATTTAGAGTAAGCAATCGCTTAATTCAAGATTTTTAAACACGGCGCATTAATCTATTTCGATAACCTAATGAAAACCAAATATATGTTAGCGAGTACTTTAACAATATTCTGCGAACTCCGCCGCACATTGCAAACTCGGAGACGCATGAAATGCTATTAGTTCTGCCCTTGCCTCCTAGAAAATTCGCAGCCGCAAAAATTTTGCCGGTAAAGCCCGTATTTTTTACTCAGCTCAACGCTTTTTCTGTAACCGTCGCCTTTTTTAAAGTCGGACGGAAGAAATTTTGCCGCTCCGCCTTCCAATGACAGCCCGATACGGTTGATTAGCGCGGCGTTTTTGTGCGGCGAAACGGTGAGCGTTGTGCAAAAATATTCGTATCCGCGGCTTTCGGCGACGTTTTTCGTTTCTAAAAGGCGCAGCTTAAAACAAGCCTCACAGCGCGCGCCCCCTTCCTTTTCGCCGCTTAGAGCCGCCGCAAAGAAATAAAATTCACTTGTTTCGTAGCGTGACGGGATAAGCTTAATCGGCGACGGGCAAAGCTTTTCACCGTTATAAATTCCAAGCAATTTATCAAGCTGAGCAAGGCGGAGATTGTATTCGGCGAAGTCGGTGATGTTTGGGTTGAAAAACAAAATACCGATGTCGAAATGCCGCGCCAAAACGGGCAGCGCCGCGCTCGCGCAGGGCGCGCAGCACGCGTGCAGCAAAAGCCTCGGGCGCGCTTTCAACCCGCTTATAATATCCGTCATCTTTTTGTCATAATTAATTTCGTTCATTTTAAATTAAAAATACTTTTCTCTATATAATCAATTTTAACGCGGTTTTATCGCGCCGAAATTTCATAAATTTTGCGGCTCCATTTTTCAGCTGATTACAATTATACCTCAAAAACGATATCTTACGCGACAATTTTCTTGCCGCTGCCTCACCTTTTTCGTTTAACTTTATTTTTCTTCTAATGCGTTTTTTATCCTGCTTACGCAACCTCCGCCGACACTACTAAAAAGCCTGATATCAAAAGCTTCAAGCTGTCCCTAAAGCCAATTTTCTTTTAATAAAATTTGCCGGTGTCGCAAATCCCTTGCAGAGCCATCCATTTTTTGCTTTGGAATAAAATATTATAAGTTTTTAAAAAAGAAGCAAACTTTGCTTCTTTTTTTATTGGATTCAAAAATTTTAGTGCTTAAATTAGTAACTATTTTTACAGTATTCACGTTGTATATTCCCGCACGGTATGCCGCGAATCAGCTCACGTAGCTTAGGACCGATATACCACATCTGTGAAACCGCGCATCGTACGTATAGGTAAAGGATAAAACCAAATTTGCCAACATCTCGTATTCCCGCTTATAAAAAACAGGGCGCGGAAATTTAAAATCCGAATTATACGCCATATAGATAAGCGGGCGGCAAGGTTATTACAAATTTGTGAATTCATACAAAGCGAAACGGCATAATTAATCACGTTCTTAGCACAAATAAGAACAAATTTTAAATATATACGCTAATATTCAATACCTTTTCGCGCCGTGACGCCTTTGTCGTAGGGATGTTTTTCCTTATCGAAATGAGTGATATAGTCGGCTTTTTGGCGCAAAAAGTCGCTTGGGTCTCTGCCCGTCAGCACCAGTTCCAGTTCCTCCGGCTTATCCGCTACGAATCCGTCGAGCAAAGTTTTGTCCAGCGCGCCTATGTTGTAGGCGTCTAAAACCTCGTCCAGCACCAAAAGGCGCGTTTTGCCCTCGCGCGCCAAGCTTATGCTGCGCCGCAGAATGCCGTTGTTTTCTTCGGTCATAAGCCGTTGGTCTTCCTTTGACGCGAAAGGGAAAAAGCCGTAATTTTTGGTGTTGCGCATAACGGTTGCCCCGAGTTTTTTAAGCACGTCTATTTCGCCGCTGTCGCTGCCTTTCAAAAATTGCGAAAAAATCACTTTTTCGCCGTAGCCTATACAGCGGACGGCAAGCCCGGTCGCCGCGGTGGTCTTTCCCTTGCCGTATCCGTGATAAATATGTGTCAATCCTTTCATAGCCCCAATATACCACAGCCGTTTCGCTTTAGTCAACCCCTTGTTCAGTCCGGTTTATGCGGCGGCGAAACTGCCGAATTTGCTTATCTGAACCAAAGCCCTAAATTTGTTTGTTGACAGATAAAATTAAAAATATTTATCGGGAAGCAATTGCGGGGCGCGTAAACTCCCGCAGTATCATGCGGATAGCCCGTTTATCCCTAAACAATCTCAAAAATAAATTCGCACGGCTTTTCGCCTCTGCTGTTTATCGGTGTCGAAACGACTTTTTTTGTTTTTAGCTCAATGCCGAGCTGTAACTGCATATGCCGCCGTCCTGACCCTGCGCAACAATAACAATACGACAGCGGCATGACGCAATTCACCGCATTGTTATTTTCCAAGGCAAGCTCCGAAACCCTTACGCCTTTTTTAACGGCCGCAGGGCAAACGCATCTATATTTACCGTTGTTGTCAAAAGACCATTTTACCGACAGCGTGTTGTCAGCGTTGAGGGTAATTTTTTCGGAGCCGGAAGATGTGTTGTTGACATGAGCTATCCTTTCACTCAATGTTTTACCCGCAATTTCCTTGCCGATTTTTTTGCATCGGTCAATAAATTCTTTGCCGCCGCTGCAGGCGTGCGAATCCAAAATTTGTTGCAGGGTATCTGAGTCGAGTGTTTTTTCCATCCGCTCAATCACATTGACGAGGTTGCCGTCGCCGATTATTTCTTTAACGGTTTTGTCGTCAATACCGTTTTTTACCAAGCTTTTCTTAATTCCTTCAACCCTTGCCATTTTATTTTTCCCCCTTTATTTTTATCGGTACGTATATTTCAAGCTGATGATACCCGAGCGCGGTTTTGATTTCGTTCAGCGGATATATCATATTGCATAAGGCCTGGTGGCCCGGACGCTCATCGAGTTCAAAGCCGCTCGCCTCTACCCATTTTTTGATTCCGTCGTATACTCTGCCGTTAATATCGTCGTCACCGTCAATCGATACCGCGGCGGCATAAAGGCCGCCTTCAAACTCGATGATTTCGTAAGGCGCGGCATCCGATTCGGCCACTTCATCCGCAATGGCCCATATCCATACCGTCTTGCCGTTTTCGTGCCACATAAAGTCGGCGCAATCAAAAATAATATTTTTTACCAAATGGTAGTGCGCCCCCATCCATTTATGGAATCCACCATCGCTAAAAATGTTTTCAAACGTATCATAACCGGACGAAACAGCTCTAAATTTCGGTATTTTGAAAACATGAACTTCCGGCGATTTTTTCAGTTGTTCCGTCACGTCCAAAAGACGCTTAACATTTGACGGCTTGCCTATATAGTCCACGTTTGTAAGGTGCGTTTCAATTTCTTTTGCTTTTTCATAAAGCAGTTTTACGTCGGAATCGCTTCCGAAATCAACCTTTTCGATTTGCCGGATAAACTCCAGCACAACATCTTTCAGCTCATGTAAAAGCGCAACCTCGTCGTCAATGTTTTGTACTTTCTTTCCGAGAACATCCAAAACCACATCGGAGCCGGACGCGCTGAAAATACGCCGGATGTCCCGTATGCTGATGTTTAGCTTGCGCAGAATGAGGATTTGCTCAATTCTTTTTACAGCATTTTCGTCGTAGAGCCTGTATGCGTAGTCCTCGCTTCTTGTACTGTTTATCAGCCCCATATCCTAGTAGTAACGCAGTGTGCGGGCTGTTATGTCGTATCTTTCCGATACGTCTTTGATTTTTATTAAGCCGTCCACAAACTTGTTTCTCCCTTTCGACTATCGCTTATTATACCATAATGATAATCGCTTCCCCAAAGGAAGAGTCAAGGGTTAAATGAAAAATTTTCAAAATATTTTTTCTTAACCGCACAAACGAGCGTAGAACCGTATTTCGTAACGCTTATATGTAACTATTTCCGCATTTTTCCGGCCTTTAAAATCCGCATGGAATTAGGTTTGCTGCACTTAAACCGTGTTTCGCGGAATCTGAATGATTTTATGCAACCTCTCCCGAAAGAACAGGATAGGAACTTAAATGACGGTATAAAAATAACCCGCCTTTTTTATGCAGAACGGAGATGACAAACACCTGATTATTTTGAATTCATACTATTATGTTTGAGTGAGAGGGAACAAATATAAAATAATGTTAATTTGACTTTAGGCATTTTTAAGCCGGAATTTGCACTGTATACTACATAATTTTACAAAGCAGGCAGGTGAGGATGCATCCTACCACCGAGCAGAAGAGCGACACGGGCAAGGCGCAGCCGAGTTTTTTTATGTTTGTTTTGGCGAAGTACACGCCCGAGATGTAAAAGACCGTTTCCGTCGTGCCCATAATCACCGACGCGCACCTGCCGATGTAGGTGTCCACGCCGTACTTGGCGTAAATGTCGTTTAACAGAGCCAGCGAGCCGCTGCCTGAAAAAGGGCGCAAAAAAATCAGCTCGGTCAGCTCGGGCGGAATTCCGATTAACGCGAAAGCGGGCGACAGAAAGGACGAGATTATCTTGTCCAGGCCGCTGACGCGCATAAGGGCGATTGCCAGCATCATGGTGGCGAGATAGGGGAAGATTTCAAGCCCCAGCGACAGCCCCTGCTTTGCGCCCAAAACGAACGCGTCGTAGCAGCGCACTCTTTTAAACAGCCCCGCGGCGAAAACCGCGACGAACAGCAGCGGTACTATATAGTCCGACATTTTTTTCTTGTAAAAAGTTTAGTCAGGGCTATCCCCATCACGGTGGTGACGGCGGTGGTGATTAAGGTCGGCAGCACGATGTCGGCGGGGGAGGCGCTCCCCAGCCTCGCGCGCATGGTCATTACGGTGGTGGGCAAAAGCTGAATGGATGTGGCGTTTATGACGAACAGCATTATTATCTGGGGCGTCGCCCTGTCGCTTCCGTCCTGCATATTCTCGATTGCTTTTATCGCCGAGGGAGTGGCGGCTGAACCCACGCCGATAAGGTTTGCCGAGAGGTTGAGCGCGATATATTCCTTCGCCGTGTCGCTCACCTTGCCGTAAATTTTGTCGATAAGCGGAGAAATCAGCTTTGCCAGCGTTTGCAAAGCGCCCAATCGGGACAAAATTTCAAATACCGAAATCCACACGCAATACACCGCCACAAGCGAAAAGGCCAGCCAAAGCGCTTCCTCGGCGGCCTGAGTCATAGACGACAGCACGGCCGCAGGCGAAACCGTCAGCGACAGCGCTATCGACACCAAAACAAGGATTGTCCAAATAGCGTTCATACCTTTATCTTATTAAAGTTTCTTTACTTTATTGAGCAAAAGTGTTAA
Source organism: Clostridia bacterium (assembly GCA_036833365.1). Classification (GTDB taxonomy): domain Bacteria; phylum Bacillota; class Clostridia; order Christensenellales; family CAG-314; genus JAQUSX01. The sequence continues at coordinate 9,373 of DAITPX010000039.1, forward strand.
AATTTTATGGAAATTATACGAGCGAGGTAACAAAAAAATTATTATGGAAGCCAAAAAAACGTTTTACATCACGACACCTATTTATTATTCCAGCGGGAAACTGCACCTTGGGCACTGCTACACGACGGTTATCTGCGACGCAATCGCCCGCTTTAAACGAATGAGCGGCTTCGACGTTTTTTACCTGACCGGCACCGACGAGCACGGGCAGAAAGTGGAGGAAAAGGCTTCCGCGGAAGGGCTTACGCCTAAGGAATACGTGGACAAGATTTTTGCGCAAATCACGGCGCTTTGGCGGCGGCTCAACATCAGCTACGACAAAATTATACGCACGACAGACGACTATCACGTCGGGGGCGTGCAACAAATATACGAGAAACTGCTGGGTACGGGCGACATTTACCTCGACCAGTACGAGGGCTGGTACTGCACGCCCTGCGAAAGCTTTTGGACGAAAAGCCAGCTTGTCGACGGCAAATGCCCCGACTGCGGCAGGGAAGTGCACCTCCAAAAAGAAGAGAGCTACTTTTTCCGCCTGAGCAAATACGCGGACAGGCTGCTGGAGCTTTATGAGAAAAATCCCGACTTTATCGCGCCCAAAAGCCGCATGAACGAAATGGTAAACAATTTTATCAAGCCCGGGCTTAAGGACCTGTGCGTCAGCCGCACTACGGTAAAGTGGGGAATACCTCTGCCCTTCAACCAAAAGCACGTGGCTTACGTATGGATAGACGCGCTGGCGAACTATCTCACCGCGCTGGGGTATGATACTGCCGACCAGTCGCTGTTTGAAAAGTTCTGGCCCGCGGACCTGCATATGGTGGGCAAGGAAATCGTGCGTTTTCACACGATAATCTGGCCCGCTTTGCTTATGGCGCTCGGCCTGCCCATGCCCAAACAGGTGTACGGGCACGGCTGGCTGCTTTTTG